>NZ_JBSFLV010000103.1:0-33741 GCF_053599215.1 Streptomyces sp. NPDC001002
CGCGCGGCCCGGCTGATCGCGGAGGCGTACGCGAAGGGGACCGCGGCGCCGTACATGGGCATCCGGATGAAGTGCATGGAGGCGCCGGTGCGGGACCGGGGCATCCGCACCCTCGACATCTTCCTCACCGGCCTGATCGAGGCGGGCGGTCTGCCCGACGGACTGGTGCTGACGCTGCCCAAGGTGACGTACCCGGAGCAGGTCACCGCCATGGTGCGGCTCCTGGTGGCCTTCGAGAAGGCGCGCGGTCTCGAACCCGGGCGGATCGGCTTCGAGATCCAGATCGAGACGAGTCAGTCCATCCTCGCCACCGACGGCACCGCCACCGTCGCCCGCATGATCCAGGCCGCCGAGGGCCGCGCCACCGGACTGCACTACGGCACCTTCGACTACAGCGCCTGCCTCGGTGTCTCCGCCGCCTACCAGGCCAGCGACCACCCGGCCGCCGACCACGCCAAGGCGATCATGCAGGTCGCGGCGGCGGGCACCGGCGTGCGGGTGTCGGACGGGTCGACCAACGTGCTGCCCGTGGGCTCGACCGAGAAGGTCCACGACGCCTGGCGGCTGCACTACGGCCTGACCCGACGGGCCCTGGCCCGCGCCTACTACCAGGGCTGGGACATGCACCCCGGCCACATCCCGACCCGCTACGCCGCCGTCTTCGCCTTCTACCGCGAGGGCTTCGAGCAGGCCGCCCTGCGCCTCACCCGGTACGTCAGCCGGGCCGGCGGTGACGTCATGGACGAGCCCGCGACCGCCAAGGCCCTCGGCGGCTATCTGCTGCGCGGTCTGGACTGCGGCGCCCTCGACATCGCCGAGGTGTCCCGCGCCACCGGGCTGACCCGGGCCGACCTGGAGGGCTTCGCGGCGCCGCGCCGCGGCGACCTGACGGTCTCGGCGAAGTAGCGGCCCTGTCACAGCCGTCACCGGCGGCTGGTGTTGTCACCCGCGCCCCGTAGTCTGTACCGCACGCATTGACGTGTCACAGGAACGGGGCAGCGGTGTCTTCGGGGGACTCCTTCAACGGAAATGGCCAGACGGACGGGATAGGCCGGCTGCTCGCCGGGCGCTATCGCGTCGTCGCCCAGCTCGGGCGCGGCGGCATGGGTGTCGTCTGGCGGGCGATCGACGAGGTCCTGGGCCGCGAGGTCGCGGTCAAGGAACTGCGCACGTACAGCGACGCGGACGCGCCCGAACTCGCCGATCTGCGGCTGCGGATGCAGCGCGAGGCCCGCGCGGCGGCCCGGATGCGGCACCCGGGAGTCATCGCGGTGCACGACGTGGCGGAGGTCGACGGCCGTCCGCTGATCGTCATGGAGCTGGTGGACGGCCCGTCCCTGGACGACGTCCTGCGCGACCGCGGCACCCTCGACCCGCGCGAGGCCGCCGGCATCGGCGCCAAGGTGATGGACGCGCTGGCCGCCGCCCACCGCGCGGGCGTCCTGCACCGCGACGTGAAGCCCGGCAACATCCTCCTGGAGCGCTCGGGCCGCGTCGTGCTCACCGACTTCGGCATCGCGACCATGGACGACCCGGGCGACGGCTCGGCCACCCACCTCACCCGCAGCGGCGAACTCGTGGGCTCCCTCGACTACTTGGCCCCCGAGCGCGCCCAGGGCGCCGACCCCGGACCGGCGTCCGACGTATGGGCCCTGGGTGCCACGCTGTACGCGGCGGTCGAGGGCGCCTCGCCCTTCCGCCGTACGTCCACGTACTCGACGCTCACCGCCATCGTCGACGAGCCTCTTCCCGAGTCCCACGCCGCGGGCCCGCTGCGTCCCGTTCTGCGAGAGCTCCTGCACAAGCGCCCCGAGGAGCGCCCGACCGCCGAGGCGGCCCGCGACCTGCTCCAGGCGGTGGCGGACACGGTCCCCACGGACGTCCAGACGACGACCCTGCGGGAGAGCGACAAGCCCACGACACCGCCACGCGCGGAGACCGAGGTCAGTCTTCCGTCGGTGCCGCCGGGGTTCGGGCCGGTGGAGCCGGTGGCGGGACAGAATGTCGGCACGGGCGCGGCGACGGACTCCGGGGCGCACGGTCAAGTGGAGCCGGCAGCAGGGCAGTTCGGCCCGGCCGCCGCGGGATTCGGCACCAGCGAGCAGCCCGCCCAGGGCTTCGGGCCACCCGAGACGGGGGAGCGGACTCCGGCGGTCGGCGGTGCGGCTATGCAGGGTCTCGGGCCGGCGGTTCCGGGATCCCCGGACTCCTCCCTCACCGGCCCCATGGCCCCCGCCCCAGCCAGGCGCCGCAAGGGCAAGGTCCTGCTCGCGGCCGTCGCCGTCACGCTCGTCGTCGCGGCGGCCGGCACCTCCGTCGCCCTGTTGAACAACAACGGCGATACGAAGAAGCAGACCGAGTCCGGCGCGTCCGTCGACGCCGGTGACACCCCCGCGACGGCGGTGACCGGCAGCCCCGACGCCGCCCGCTCGGCCGACGACAAGCCCAGCGAGCAGGGCGACAAGGAGTCGCCGAGCGCGTCCAAGGGACCCGGTGGGAAGTCCGACGACACCCCCACCCACTCCGGCACCAGCCCGTCCCCGGGCAAGACCTCCGGGAGCGGCGGCACCACGGGCGGGACCACGGGTGGCGGCGGGACGACGGGCGGCGGCTCCGGCGACGGCGGTGGCGGTACGACGGGCTCAGGCGGCACGACCGGCGGGAGCGACCCCACCGAGGACCCGGCCTGCACCTCCATCGGCGGCGGCAAGTACAACTGCACGGTCTGGAAGACCGCCAAGTCCTACACGGCCTCCGGCACCGAGGTCGGCGTCCTCGGCTCCGGCACCAACTACTTCTACTGCCAGGCGAACCTGGGCCGCCGCGAGACGTCCGGCGAGTGGACCAACGTCTGGTGGGCGAAGACGGACGACGACAGCGGCAACACGAACGTGTACGTCAGCGACGTCTACATCAAGGGCGGGGACAACGACTCGCCGGTCCCGGGACTCCCCATCTGCTGATCCCGTACGAACCTCTCAAGGCCCGACACCGTCACCCGCTTCTCCCGCGCGAACAGGCGCGTGCCCCGCTCGCACAACTTCCGGTCGGCACGCGCCCGTTCGCAGAACTCCTCCGGCGTGACCCCGAACAGCTCCCTCAACCGCCGGGATCCCAGCAGGAGTTCGGTGATCAGCTCCCGCTGGCCGGGGTGCGATCGTGGCGCGCCGGTGCCGTCGTGCAGAACCCCGCGCCGGTTGACGTAGGCGTACGCGCCGGGCAGGACCGTGCCGTCCTCCGTCTCGATCCGTACCGTCGGCGAAGGCAGCCAGGCCCGGCGGTAGTTGCCGTACGGCAGCAGCACGCCCTCGCTGGCGTCGATGACCGAGAGTTGCTCGCCGTCGAGCCAGATCACGAACAACTCCCGTACCGCGCCCGGGGCTTCGACCGGTGACGCCGACACGTACCCCATGCGGCTGACGTGCGCGGAGACGCCCACGTCGAGGCCCGTGACCAGGGTTCTCACCATCGGGATGGGTGAGGCGATCCCGTACTCGGCCATTTTGTGGCGGAGTTGACCCGGGCAGGCGTTGGAGCCGACGGCGAGCACGGGTGCGCGGTTCTCGTGCACCAGGATTTCGAGCGGATGGAAGGGCGTGCCTTCGAGCGGCAGGAAGCGGTCGCCGTCGAGCAGCCCCGACTCCGTCGGCCAGGCCCCGGGGTAGAGCAGCGGATGGTCGCGCGGGGCCTCCGCCAGGCCCAGTGCCTCCAGTGTGCGGTCGGGCATGTGCGGCTCAGACCGCCGGGGGCACTTCGCCCGAGCCGCGGGCGATCAGGCGGGTGGGCAGTTCGATGCGCTCGGGGGCGATGAGGGTGCCGTCCAGCTGGCGGAAGAGGCGTTCCGCGGCCGTGCGGCCGAGGGCGGCCGCGTCCTGGGCGATGACGGTGACGCCCGGCTGGAGCAGGTCGGCGAGTTCGAAGTCGTCGAAGCCGACCAGGGCGACCGGGCGGCTGTGCTCGGCGAGTACACGGACGACGGTGACCGTCACGCGGTTGTTGCCCGCGAAGATCGCGGTGACCGGGTCGGGACCGGAGAGCATCTCCTCGGCCGCCCGGCGCACCCGCTGCGGGTCCGTGACGCCCAGGGACATCCATGACTCCTCGACCTGGGTCCCGGCGTCCTCCAGAGCCGCCCGGTAGCCGCGCAGGCGCTCGGCGGCCGTGTGGATGCGGGGCATGTCGCCGATGAAGCCGATCCGGCGGTGGCCGTGCGCGACGAGGTGGGCGACGCCGTCGCGGGCGCCGCCGAAGTTGTCGGACAGGACCACGTCGGCGTCGATCCGCCCGGCCGGACGGTCCACGAAGACCGTGGCGACGCCCGCCTTGAGCTCGGGCTCCAGATACCGGTGGTCGTCACCGGCCGGGATCACCACCAGGCCGTCCACCCGCCGTGCGCACAGCGCAAGGGCCAACTCCTGCTCGCGGTCCGGGTCTTCGGCGCTGGAGCCGTTGATCAGTAGGGCGCCGTGCGCGCGGGCCACCTCCTCGACCGCGCGGCTGAGCGGGCCGTAGAACGGGTCGGCGAGGTCCTCCAGGACCAGACCGATGCTCGCGGTGCGGCCCTTGCGCAGCACGCGCGCGCTGTCGTTGCGCCGGAAACCCAGCGCGTCGATGGCCTCCTGGACCCGGCGCTCGGTCTCCGGGGTGACGCCGGGCTCGCCGTTGACCACGCGGGACACGGTCTTCAGACCGACGCCGGCCCGCGCGGCCACGTCCTTCATGGTGGGACGATTGCCGTAACGAGTGGCGTTGAGGTGGTCTGAGCGACGGGCGGTCTCTGGCACGATGCGCTGTCCTGTCCTGTCTCGTCCCATGGGGATGCGTCGGACCATGAGGTTGTATGAGGATGTGGCGTCGAGCATAGAGCCTGGACAACGTTGTCATATGCGAGAGAGACTGTCCACCGCAATCTCCGGCCTGCGCCCCCACCGCGAGACCGGACCGCACTTCTCCGTGGTTGAAGGGGGAACTTCCCCCGGGCCGCTGGAGACCCAATTGGTTGACGGGGAGATCCGACACTGATGCACACCGACTTCGTGGCCGCGCTCGACATCGGCGGCACCAAGATCGCCGGGGCGCTGGTGGACGGCCACGGCCGGATCGCGGTGCGTGCCCAGCGCGCGACGCCCGCGCAGGACGACGGCGAGACCGTGATGGGAGCCGTGGCGGAGGTGCTCGGCGAACTCACCGCCGCACCCGAGTGGGCACGCGCCACGGCGCTCGGCATCGGCAGCGCAGGGCCGGTCGACGCCAAGGCGGGCACCGTCAGCCCCGTGAACGTGCCGGGCTGGCGCGACTTCCCGCTGGTCCGTCGGGTCCAGGAGGCGGCCGGCGGGCTGCCCGTCGAGCTGATCGGCGACGGTGTGGCGATCACGGCGGCCGAGCACTGGCAGGGCGCGGCCCGCGGCCACGACAACGCGCTGTGCATGGTGGTCTCCACCGGAGTCGGCGGCGGCCTCGTCCTCAACGGCCAGCTGCACCCCGGCCCGACCGGCAACGCGGGCCACATCGGCCACATCAGCGTCGACCTCGACGGCGACCTGTGCCCGTGCGGCTCGCGCGGCTGCGTGGAGCGCATCGCGAGCGGTCCCAACATCGCGCGCCGGGCCCTGGAGAACGGCTGGCAGCCCGGCCCCGACGGCGACACCTCGGCCGCCGCGGTGGCCGCCGCCGCCCGCACCGGCGACCCGGTCGCGGTGGCCTCCTTCGACCGGGCCGCCCAAGCGCTGGCCGCCGGCATCGCGGCCACGGCGACCCTGGTGGAGATCGACATCGCCGTGATCGGCGGGGGCGTGGGCAAGGCGGGCGACGTGCTGTTCACGCCGCTGCGCAAGGCCCTGGGCGACTACGCGACGCTGTCGTTCGTGCAGGGCCTGGAGATCACGCCGGCCCAGATGGGCACGGACGCCGGTCTGGTGGGAGCGGCCGCGGCCGCGCTCGCCCGGCGGGCGGACGCGGCCACGGTCTGAGGGCCCTGGGCAGGAACGTTCCCGTGCTGCTGGGCCCCGAGGGGGCTCAGCAGCTCAGCTGCGCCCCCGCCCAGTCCGCGTGGTCCGAGTCGTACCCGTCCCCACCGTTGGTGACGACCAGGTGGATCACCTCGGCGCCGGTCACGTCCGCGGTGATCGACTGGGCCGGCATCGCGTTGGTGAGGGTGCCGGTCGAGGCGACCTTGGTGCCGTCGGCCCAGATCTCGAAGGCGACGGAGCCGTTCGCGCCCTTCTCGTCGTCGACGCCGACGTCCGCGGTGACCTTCTCGCACGCCTTGCCGGTGTAGAACTCGACGTCGCTGTCGGCGTGTACGCCAAGGCCCTTGGCGTACACGACTCCGCCGATGGTGATCGGATTGCCGTCACCCGCGTCGCTCTCGCCGTTGCTGGTGTTGCGCTCCGCCGGCCCCCAGCCGCTGGTGGCCGACAGCCACGGCAGATCCCCGAGCCCGGAGACACCCGCGGGTGGCGCCACGACCACGGTCGCGGTGAGCGGCAGGACACTGTCGACGCGCTTGCCGCTCGGCGAGCGGTAACTCGCCTTCAGCTTCAGGTCGTACGACCCCGTCGGCGTCTCCTTCGGCGCGGTGAGCGACCACTTGGTGCGCAGCGAGCGGCCTGTCCGCAGCTCCTTGGCCTTGGTCGACGAGGTCGCCTTGACCTTCCAGCCCGCAGGGCCCGTCAGTGCCACCGAGACGTGTTCGGCCGTCGTGCGGCCGAGGTCGGTGACCGTGGAGGTCAGGGAGACCTTCTTGCCGGCCTCGACCAACGGGCTGCCGTTCAGGCCGAGTTCGACGGCCGGCGGGTTGGTGGCCCACTTGCGGTCGGCGGAGATCCGCAGCAGGACCGTGCCGTGCGCCGGGACGGTGGCCGCGATCGTGCCCGCGGTGTTGAAGCTCTTGTGCTGCCACAGGTCGCGCTGCGTGTAGGCGCGGGCGGCGGGCAGGCCGACGGCGGTGGCGGTGGTGGCGATGCGCTGGGGGCTGCCCGACTCGTTGAAGAGCGCGACCGCGCGGCTGCCGTCCTTCATCTGCTTGCTGACGACCCAGCGTCCGCCCTCGGAGGAGACGACCGTGCCCTGCTTGCCCAGCGGGTCCTGGTCGACCGCGACGACCTCCTTGTTGTCGAGGATGTCGAAGGTCGCCTGGGTCGCCTTGCGCAGGTCCGAGCCGATGAGCAGCGGGGCCGCCATGATCGACCACATCGAGAAGTGCGAGCGGTACTCCGTGTCGGTCATGCCACCGTTGCCGACCTCCAGCATGTCCGGGTCGTTCCAGTGCCCCGGTCCGGCGTACTGCGCCAGCGGCAGGTTCTGCTTGAGGATCGACAGCATCGAGCCCCAGTTGTCGCTGATGTCACCGGTCGTACGCCACAGGTGGCCCACGTCCGCCGCCCACTCCCAGGGCTTGTTCTCGCCCCATTCGCAGAGGCTGTAGACGATGGGCCGGCCGGTCGCCTTCAGGGCGTCGCGCATGGTGTTGTAGCGCAACTTGGCGTCCACGCCCTGGTTGTTGCAGTTGTCGTACTTGAGGTAGTCCACGCCCCAGTCGGCGAACTGCTGGGCGTCGCTGTACTCATGGCCCAGCGCACCGGGGAATCCGGCGTCGTTGCACGTCTTCGTGCCCGCGCTGGTGTAGATCCCGAGCTTGAGGCCCTTGGAGTGGACGTAGTCGGCAACTGCCTTGATCCCGTGGGGGAACCGCACCGGATCCGGTACGAGCTTGCCGTTCGCGTCCCTGCTCGGCAGGGCCCAGCAGTCGTCCAGGTTGATGTACTGGTAGCCGGCGTCCTTGAGACCCTTCGCGACGAAGAGGTCGGCGATTCCCTCCACCATGGCCTCGTTGAACTCCGGGCGGCAGTTCGTGGAGTTCCAGTTGTTGAAGCCCATCGGCGGGGTCAGGGCGAGACCGTCGGCGAGGGCCGGCGCGGCGGGCTGGGCGGGAGGCTCGGCCGTGGGTGCGGCCATGGCCGGCGCGGCGAGTCCGGCCGCGCACAGGAGGCCCGCCGTGAGCGCTCCGACCAGTCTTCGGCGGGTGGTGCGGGTGTCGAGGTGATGCATCGTTGCAGTCCTCCGAACGCGCGAAAGATGGGATGACAGCATGTCCGCGTCACCCCTGAGCGTTTACGGTAGGACGTGTCTGACTGTGTTGGAAGAGGCGCGTTAACGGTGGTTCGATATCCCGTCAGGGCCCTTGACATCGACGTCAGACGGGAGTTCAGTCCACTCTGACGTTCGGATGTGTTGAGTCGGCGCTCCGCTGAATAGTCCAGACAGTCGATCCACAGGCATCGGAGGGCTGACCGCTCGGAGGTGCGCTCAGCCCTCCGCGAACCTCCGCGCCAGATCGCGATGGTGTGCCGAGGCCCGGCGCACCCGGTCCTCCTCGATGTGCACCCCGGGCGTACCGGCCAGCCCCTCCAACTGCTCTGCGAGGCGCCGGTGTTCACGGCCGGCATGTTCGCGGCACGGCAGGCAGGTGACGCTCTCCGGGCGTCCGGACGTCATCGCGTACGGCACCCGGAGGCCGCAGCCCGCGGTGACGGTGCTCGGCGCGTCGCCCACGAGTCCGAAGGTGGCCGCCAGGGCGCCCCGTACCGCGGCGTTGTCGCGGAGCAGTTTCGAGTCGACGTGGATGTGCCCGTCACCCGCGTCCATCCGCCCGCCTCCCTGGTCGGCCCGGTCGCCCGTACCAGGATGCCCGCTCGGGCACCGGCCGCAACGGGTGCGTGACCCCGGCCCGGTCCGCGCAGTTGATCCGGGCATGAAGAAGCGCAGCATGCTCGCCATCGCCTCCCTCGCCACCGGGTTCGTCGTCGCCGCGATCAGTCCGACCCACGGAGGCGACCACCAGGTACTCGGTGACCAACAGGCACTGGGCGGCCTGAGCGTCGACGACACCCTCGGCGCGGTCGCCGGCACCATCAGCAAGGACAGCTTCGCCGACGCCGACAAGACCCTGGGGCAGAACGGCTGACGTCACCCTCCGTCCCGACAGGGCGCCGGCGCCCCCGCCGTTGCGGCGGGCATCGGCGCCCCTCTTCGTGCGCCCTCAACTGGGGCTGGTTTCCGTGGCAGGGTGAAACGGGCAAGCCTCAGGGGGCCAATAGAAGAGGGGGAACTGTCCGTGATCGTCTGGATCAACGGAGCGTTCGGTGCCGGGAAGACCGCCACCGCACGGGAACTGATCGACCTGATCCCGAACAGCACGCTCTTCGACCCCGAGGTCATCGGCGCGGCGATGACGCATCTGCTGCCGCCCAAGCACCTCGCCGAGGTCGGCGACTTCCAGGACCTGCCGATCTGGCGACGCCTCGTGATCGACACGGCGGCCGCGATGCTCGCCGAGCTCGGCGGCACCCTCGTGGTCCCCATGACCCTCCTGCGCCAGGAGTACCGCGACGAGATCTTCGGCGGTCTGGCCGCGCGCCGCATCGCCGTCCAGCACGTCCTGCTGGCTCCGGCGGAAACGATCCTGCGCGAGCGAATAGCCGGGCGGGAGATCGCACCCGACCTCCCCGACGGCGAACTGCGGCAACGCCAGTGGGCCTACGACCACATCGAGCCGTACCGCGCCGCCCTCGCCTCCTGGCTCACCGCCGACGCCCACCCCGTCGACACCGGCGCGCTCACCCCGTACGAGAGCGCCGTGCGGATCGCGGAGGCCTGCGGGCGGGGTGAGGTGCCGGTCTGCGACATCGTGCAGACGCCCGAGCCCACCGCCGAGACGCTCGCCGCCGGTGTGCTGCTCTTCGACGAACTGGACCGGGTGCTGCTCGTCGACCCCACCTACAAGGCCGGCTGGGAGTTCCCCGGCGGTGTCGTCGAACCCGGCGAGGCCCCCGCCCGCGCCGGCATGCGCGAGGTCACCGAGGAGACCGGCATCCGCCTCGCCGACGTACCGCATCTGCTCGTCGTCGACTGGGAGGCCCCCGCACCGCCCGGCTACGGCGGACTGCGACTCCTCTACGACGGTGGACGGCTCGACTCCACCGAGGCCGCCCAGCTGCTGCTGCCCGGACCCGAACTGCGCGAGTGGCGCTTCGTCACCGAGGAGGAGGCGGCGGACCTGCTCCCGCCGGTCCGTTACGAGCGGCTGCGCTGGGCGCTGCGGGCCCGGGAGCGGGGCGCCGCGCTCTATCTGGAGCGCGGCATCCCCACGCCCTGACATCGCCGACCTGCCGGAATCCGAAGGGAGTTCAGCTCGCCGCGTAGTTCCGCAGGAACAGCGCCTCCGCCACCGACAGCCGCTCCAACTCCTCGGGCGACACGCTCTCGTTGACCGCGTGGATCTGCGCCTCCGGCTCGCTCAGACCGATCAGCAGGATCTCCGCGCTCGGGTAGAGCGAGGCGAGGGTGTTGCACAGCGGGATCGAGCCGCCCTGACCGGCGTACTGCATCTCCTGGCCGGGATAGGCGACCGCCATCGCCTCGGCCATCGCCGTGTACGCCGGGCTGGTCGTGTCGGCGCTGAACGGCTGGCCCTGGCCGGTCTGTTCGATGTGCACCCGGGCGCCCCACGGCGTGTGCGCCTCCAGGTGTGCCTCCAGCAGCTTGGTCGCCTCGGCGGCGTCCACGCCCGGCGGCACCCGCAGGCTCACCAGCGCACGCGCGCTCGCCTGCACGGACGGCGTGGCACCGACCACCGGCGGGCAGTCGATGCCGAGAACGGTGACGGCGGGGCGCGCCCAGATCCGGTCGGCGACCGTGCCCGAACCGATCAGCCGCACCCCGTCCAGCACCTTGGCGTCCTGCCGGAACTGCTCCTCCTCGTACTGAAGACCCTCCCAACCGGCCGCCGGGGCAAGCCCGTCGACGGTCGTCGAACCGTCCTCGGCGCGCAGCGAGTCCAGTACGCGGATCAGGGCGCCCAGCGCGTCCGGGGCGGCGCCGCCGAACTGGCCGGAGTGGAGGTTGCCTTCGAGGGTGTCGATCCGCAGGCGCAGGAGCGTCATGCCGCGCAGCGTGGAGGTGACCGTGGGCAGCCCGACACGGAAGTTGCCCGCGTCGCCGATCACGATGGTGTCGGCCGCGAGCAGGTCCGGGTGCTCCTCGGCGTACCGCTCCAGACCGCCGGTGCCCTGCTCCTCCGAGCCCTCGGCGATGAACTTGACGTGGACCGGGACACCGCCGTCGGCCTTCAGGGCCCGCAGCGCGAGCAGGTGCATGATGACCCCGCCCTTGCAGTCGGCCGCGCCGCGCCCGTACCAGCGGCCGTCGCGCTCGGTCAGTTCGAAGGGCGGAGTGGTCCAGGCCGTCTCGTCGAGCGGGGGCTGCACGTCGTAGTGGGCGTAGAGCAGGACCGTCTTCGCGCCCTCGGGGCCGGGCAGAAAGCCGTACACCGACTGCGTACCGTCGGGGGTGTCGAGCAGGGCCACGTCCTGGAAACCCTCGGCGCGCAGGGCGTCGGCGACCCAGGTCGCGGCGCCCTCGCTCTCGCTCCGGGGGAACTGGTCGAAGTCCGCCACCGATTTGAACGCCACCAGTTCGGCGAGTTCCGCCTGGGCCCTCGGCATGAGTGAGGCGACGGTCTCGGCGACCGGATTCGACGACATGGGCACGCTCCTTGTGGGTGCGACGTTGTACTGGTGAAGTGCTGTGATCCTCCCACAGCGGTCCGCGGCGACGCCCGCCGTAGGATGCGGGAGACAGGTGCGGCAGGCGGCGTGATCGGGAGTAACGGACCATCGTGAGCAGCGAGAACTCTTCGGCGGACGACGGACAGCGGGTGTGGGACGTCGTCGTGGTGGGTGCGGGACCCGCGGGGGCCTCCGCCGCGTACGCGGCCGCGGTGGCGGGGCGGAGCGTGCTGTTGCTGGAGAAGGCGGAGCTGCCCCGGTACAAAACGTGCGGCGGGGGCATCATCGGACCTTCCCGCGACTCCCTGCCACCGGGCTTCGAACTCCCGCTGCGCGACCGCGTGCACGCGGTGACGTTCTCCAACAACGGACGCTTCACGCGCACCCGCCGCTCCCGGCAGATGATGTTCGGGCTGATCAACCGGCCCGAGTTCGACCAGCAGTTGGTCGAGCACGCGCAGAAGGCGGGCGCCGAGCTGCGCACCGGCGCGACCGTCCAGCGCGTCGAGCAGCACGGCTCGTCCGTGCCGGACCGGCGCACGGTCGCCGTGGTGCTCCAGGGCGGCGAGACGCTCCTCGCCCGTGCCGTGGTCGGCGCGGACGGCAGCGCCAGCCGCATAGGAGCACACGTCGGCGTGAAGCTCGACCAGGTGGACCTCGGCCTGGAGGCGGAGATCCCGGTGCCGGAGACCGTCGCCGAGGACTGGAAGGGACGGGTGCTCATCGACTGGGGCCCCATGCCCGGCAGCTACGGCTGGGTCTTCCCCAAGGGCGACACGCTGACGGTGGGCGTGATCTCGGCCCGCGGTGAAGGCGCGGCGACCAAGCGGTACTTGGAGGACTTCGTGGCCCGGCTCGGCCTCGCCGGGTTCGAACCGAGCATCTCCTCCGGGCACTTGACGCGTTGCCGGGCCGACGACTCGCCGCTCTCGCGCGGGCGGGTGCTGGTCTGCGGGGACGCGGCGGGGCTGCTGGAGCCGTGGACGCGCGAGGGCATCTCGTTCGCGCTGCGCTCGGGGCGGCTCGCGGGGGAGTGGGCCGTGCGGATCGGCGAGGCGCACGACGCGGTGGACGCCCGCCGTCAGGCGCTGAACTACGCGTTCGCGATCAAGGCGGGCCTCGGCGTCGAGATGAGCGTCGGCAAGCGGATGCTGGCCATCTTCGAGCGCCGCCCCGGCCTGTTCCACGCGGCGCTCACCGGCTTCCGTCCTGCGTGGAACGCGTTCCGGGAGATCACCCAGGGCAAGACCACTCTCGCCGAGCTCATGCGCTCGCACCCGATGGCCCAGCGCGCCCTGACCGCGCTCGACCGGCGTCCTGTGGAGGGCGGCCCGGTCGACGCGAGCGGGGAAGCGGGGGCGGAGGGAGAGGCCGGTGCGGTCGGTGGAAGTGGCGGGAGCGGTGGGAGTGGCGCGGTCGGTGAGGCCGGCGCTTGACCGTGCGGTGGGGTCGGGGCCTGACCGTTGGGTAAGGCCCGCGCCTGACCGTGCGGTGAGGCCGACTTCTGAGCGTTGGGTGCGGTCATGTGCCGTCCGTGGCGCCGACCGTGCGGTGAGGTCATGTGCCGTCCGTGACGTCGGCCGCGCTGCCGGAGGCCGGCGTCACTTCGCGACCGTGATGCGGAAGACGGGGTGGTCCGGCGCGGCCGCGATGATCTCCTCGTCGGTGGACTTCGCGGTGACGCCCTGGAAGTACTGGTTGACCTCCCAGCCCCACTTCTCCAGGTAGGTCCGCAGGATCGGGAGCTTCTCGACGTCGGGAAGCTCCTGCGCGGTGAACGTGCGGATCCTGCGCCCGACGCGCAGCTCGCCGCCGCCGGCGACCCGCATGTTGCGCACCCACTGGGAGTGGCCGCGGGCCGAGACGATGTACTGCGTGCCGTCGTAGGTGTGCGGGTTGACGGGGATGCGCTGCATCCGACCGCTCTTGCGGCCGCGCACCGACATTTCGGCGGAGCCCATGAGGCTGATGCCGTGCCGGGCCATCCAGCCCAGGACGCTGTTGAAGCGGACGGTCAGCGGGCTGCCCTTGAGGTAGTACGGCGCGGACCCGGACGGGGACGAGGACTGGGACATGATGCTCTCCAACGGGTGAGGGAGAGCGTCGCTCACTTTTGTGAGCACTGCTCTCGCTTGCGGTGTCAGTCTGCACGGGATCGGTGATCCAAAGCAAGAGCAGTGCTCTCTTTTTAGTGCGGCGCTCACATCTGTGTGCACTGCTCTGGTTTCGTGACACACTCGCTCGCATGAGCACCGCACACGGAGCCCGTGCCCGGGCCAGGATCGAAGTCACCGCGGCCATCAAGGACGAGGCCCGCAGACAGCTCGCCGCCGAGGGTGCCGCCAAACTGTCGCTGCGTGCCGTGGCCCGCGAGCTGGGCATGGTCTCGTCCGCGCTCTACCGCTACTTCCCGAGCCGCGACGACCTGCTCACCGCCCTCATCATCGACGCGTACGACTCCCTGGGCGAGGCTGCCGAGGCGGCGCGCGTCACCACCGACGCGCTCGGCCCCGTACAGCGCTGGATCGCTGTCTGTGAAGCCGCGCGCGAGTGGGCCCTCGCGCATCCGCACGAGTACGCGCTGATCTACGGTTCGCCGGTCCCCGGGTACGTCGCTCCCGACACCACCGTCCCGGCCGCCTCCCGGGTCGGTCTGGTCCTGATCGGCATCGTCCGCGACGCCCTCCGGGGCCGCGGTGTGACCATGCCGCCGCTGCCCGCGGAACTGCGGCCCGAGGCCGAGCGGCTGGCCGCCGACATCGCCCCCGACCTTCCGCCGGCCGTGGCGACGGCCCTGGTCGCGGCCTGGGCGCAGATGTTCGGGCTGATCGGGTTCGAGCTGTTCGGTCAGTTCCACCGGGTGGTGGCGGACCGGGAGGCGTTCTTCCGGCACGGGGCGGGCCGACTCGCCGCGAGCGTGGGCCTGCGGTGACCTCGGCTCGCGGGCGCTGACGTACTTCCCCTTCACCGGGACCGACGTACTTCCCCGGGAGTACGCGTGATCACCACGCCCGGCGGACGCCGGGGCGGCCAGGTGACGTCTAGCGTGGCGGTCATGGAAGAGCAGCGTGTGCGCGGGGGCGGCCCGCCCCAGTGGTGGCGGCACGGGCCGCCGTGGCTGAACCGCTGGAACGAGGAGGAGCGCGGCGCCCGCTGGCCCTGGCGCTCCACCGCGCTGCTCACCGTCTTCGTGCTCGTCGGCTCGCACTACGCGTCCCACCAGCAGTTGGGGGACCGGGCGCCCCTCGACACCTTCGCGCGCGTGCTGCTGGTCGTGGCGTCGGGGCTGTTGCTGTGGCGGCAGCGGTACCCGGTGGTCGTCGTGTTCGGCACGGCCGCCGCCGTGATGGTCTATCTGGGGGCCGGTTACGCGTACGGGCCCGTCTTCCTCACCGTCGCCGTGGCCTGCTTCAGCGCTGTCGTCGCCGGGCATCGCAGGGCCGCCTGGGGTGCGGTCGCGATGCTGTGGACGGGACACGTACTGGTCGCGCACTGGCTCTACCGCTGGCTGCCGCCGGACAGGCACTCGGCGGCCCCCTGGGGGCAGGAGATCGTGATCGCCACCTGGGTGGTGGCGATCGTGGCGGTGGCGGAGCTGGTCAGGACCCGGCGCGAGCAGTGGGTCCGCGAACGCGCCGAGCGGGCGCAGGCGGCGAAGCGCCGGGCCGACGAGGAGCGGCTGAGGATGGCCCGCGAACTGCACGACGTCCTCGCGCACAGCATCTCCGTCATCAACGTCCAGGCGGGCGTGGGACTCGCCCTGCTGGACACCGACCCCGAGCAGGCGCGCACGGCGCTGACCACCATCAAGGCGGCGAGCAAGGAGGCGCTCGGCGAGGTCCGCCAGGTGCTCGACACGCTCCGCACGCCCGGGGACGCGCCGCGCGCACCGGCGCCCGGCCTCGGCCGCCTGCCCGAACTCGTCGAGCAGGCCGGGAGCGCCGGCCTGACGGTGGACGTCGACGGCGAACCGCCCCGCCTCGCCCCCGGCACCGACCTGGCCGCCTTCCGCATCATCCAGGAGGCGCTCACCAACGTCGTGCGCCACTCGGGCTCGCGCCACGCGCGCGTGCACCTCGCACACGACACGCGGGAGCTACGGCTGCGGATCGACGACGACGGGCCCGCGACCGGCGCCGACGCGGGCGGCAGCGGCAACGGACTGGCCGGAATGCGGGAGCGGGCGGCTGCTCTGGGTGGCACGATCGAGGCGGGCCCGCGCCCTGACGGCGGCTTCCGGGTGCTAGCCGTACTGCCGTTGAAGGTGAAGGCCAAGGAGGACGACCGGTGATCCGCGTACTGCTCGCCGACGACCAGTCACTCGTGCGGGCCGGCTTCCGGGCGTTGCTCGACGCGCAGCCGGACATCGAGGTGGCGGGGGAGGCCTCCGACGGCGAGGAGGCGGTGCGGAAGGTACGTGAACTGCGCCCCGACGTCGTCCTGATGGACATCCGGATGCCGCTGCTCGACGGACTGGCGGCGACCCGGCGCATCACCGACGACGGCGCTCTCGAAGGCGTCAAGGTGGTCATGCTGACCACCTTCGAACTCGACGAGTACGTCTTCGAGGCGATCCGTTCGGGCGCCTCCGGCTTCCTGGTGAAGGACACCGAACCAGAGGAACTCCTGCGCGCGGTACGGGCGGTGGTCGAGGGCGACGCGCTTCTGTCGCCCGGTGTCACCCGTCGCCTGATCGCCGAGTTCGCGGCCCGCTCCAAGGAACCCGCCACCGCGGACGCGCTCGGTCAACTCACCGAGCGGGAGCGGGAGGTGATGGCCCTGGTCGGCATCGGCCTCTCCAACGAGGAGATCGCCCGCCGCCTGGTCGTCAGCCCCCTCACTGCGAAGACCCACGTCAGCCGCACGATGGTGAAGCTGGGCGCCCGGGACAGGGCCCAACTGGTCGTCCTGGCCTACGAGTCGGGGTTGGTGCGGCCGGGTTGGCTGGGCTGATACGACCAGGCAGACACGACATGCGGACGCTGTGACCGGGGTGTGACCGCGGTCCGGGCAGACTGACCGGCATGAACAGCGGCCTGTGCCGCGCAGGGGGGAGAGAGTTGAGGGTTCTCGTCGTCGAAGACCATGCCGAGCTCGCGGAGTCGGTGGCACGCGTGCTGCGTCGCGAGGGGATGGCGGTCGACGTCTCCTACGACGGCGCCGACGCACTGGAGCGCGCGACGGTCGTCGACTACGACGTCGTCGTACTGGACCGGGACCTCCCCAAGGTCCACGGTGACGTGGTGTGCGGTGTGCTCGTGGAACAGGAGCACCGGGCCCGTGTCCTGATGCTGACGGCGTCCGCCACGATCGCCGACCGGGTGGAGGGACTCACCCGCGGCGCGGACGACTACCTCCCCAAGCCCTTCGCCTACGCCGAGTTGGTCGCGCGGATCCGCGCCGTCGCCCGCCGTCCCGAGCAGGCACTGCCTCCCGTCCTGGTCCACGGCGACCTGCGCCTGGATCCGGCCCGTCGGGTGGCCACCCGCGCGGGAACTCAACTGCGGCTCACGCCCAAGGAGTTCGGAGTGCTCGAATGCCTGCTGGCCGCGCAGGGCCGGCCCGTCTCGGCGGAGGAACTCCTCGAACGCGTCTGGGACGAAGCCGCGGACCCCTTCACCAACACCGTCAAGACCACCGTGAACCGGCTGCGGCCGAAGCTCGGGTCACCGTCCCTGATCGAGACCGTCCCCCGCGGCGGCTACCGGATCTGAGATGCCGATGCGCCTGTCCAGCCCACTCCGTCCTATCCCCGCGGGCGTCCCGGTACGCCTCCTGCCCCGACGCGTCCGCATGCGGCTGACGGTGCTGTTCGGCCTGCTCTTCGTCGCCTCCGGCGCCGTCCTGCTGTCCATCACCTACTTCCTCGTCTCCCGCCGCAAGGTCAACATCACCATCTTCAGCCAAGGCGTCGGCGGACTGCCCCTGCCCGACGGCGGCATGGACGTCCTGCCCGGCCAGTCCCCTCCCCCCTGGACCGAGGGTGCCGCCAGGGAGCTGCGCGAACAGGCCGTACAACAGCACGCGTTGGAGATGCACCACCTCCTGGCGCAGTCCGGCATCGCTCTGGCGATGATGGCCGGCATCTCCATCGTGCTCAGCTGGCTGGTGGCCGGCCGGATCGTGCGGCCCCTGCGCACGATGACCTCCACCATCCGGCAGATCTCCGCGCGCAACGTCCACGAGCGCCTCGACGCCAAGGGTCCCTCCGACGAACTCAAGGACCTCGCCGACACCGTCGACGGACTCCTGGGCCGGCTCCAGACCGCCCTGGAGTCCCACAAACGCTTCGTCGCCAACGCGGCTCACGAACTGCGCACCCCGCTCACGCTGGAACACGCGCTGCTCGAAGAGGCCCTGATGGACGACGACACCGACACCTTCCGGACCACCTTCGACCGCCTGCTCGTCATCAGCAGGCAGCAGGCCCGCCTGCTGGAGTCACTGCTCACCCTCGCCGGCAGCGAACGCGGTGTGGAACACCCCGAACCACTGGACCTGGCCGCACTCGCCGAGGACGTCCTGCTCTCCTTCGACGCGGAGATCGAACGGCGCGGACTGACCCTGGAGACCGACATCCGGCCGACCGGCATCTCCGGGGACCCCGCCCTCATCCAGCGCCTGGTCGCCAACCTCCTCGACAACGCCGTCGACCACAACGTGCCCGTCGGCCGCGTCGAGATCGCCACTGGCACCGACCCCACCGGCCGCCCCTTCGTCTCCGTCTCCAACTCGGGCAACGACATCCCGCCCGAACAGGTCGACCGGCTCCTGGAACCCTTCCAACGCCTGGTCCGCACCCCGGACGACGGCCACCACGGCCTCGGCCTCTCCATCGTCCGCGCCATCGTCACGGCCCACGGCGCCGAACTCGTCGCCCGCGCCCGCCCCGGAGGCGGCCTGATCATGGAGACCTACTTCCCGGGCCGCGTACCCGCCCCATCGACCGGCATCGGCCAACACTCGGTCCGCACAGCGGTCGCCCGCCTGTAGGAATGGGCGTTGCTGGTGTCGCCTTCTGTGTCCGTCGTGTGACCGTCCGCTGCGTAGAACTTGGCGCATGTTCACTCCGAAGAAGCGAGTTCTCTCGCACACCGCACTGGCCGCGTCGGCGCTCGCTGTCGCCCTCTTGGTGACCGGCTGCTCCGACGACTCCAAGGCCGAGGCGTCGACCGACGTCGGGGCCGGCGCCTCGGCCTCGCCGACCAGCCCCTTCGAGAAGGCCCTGGACTACGCGCAGTGCATGCGCTCCAACGGCGTCCCGAGCTTTCCCGACCCACAGCAGGACACCGGTGGGGTCCGGATCAGCCCGGGTGACGTCGACCCGAACTCCAGCGAGTACCAGAAGGCGGAGGAGGCCTGCCGCGACCGGATGCCCCAGGGCGGGGGCGGCGCGGCAGGCGGCGGGCTCGACTCGGCCAAGGTCGCCGAATGGGCCAAGTGCCTGCGGGAGAACGGCCTCACCAAGCTGCCCGACCCCGAGATCGACGGCGGCAACATGAAGATCGATCCCAAGGCGGCGGGGATCACGCCCGAGCAGTTCGAGAAGGCGCAGCAGGCCTGCCAGGACAAGTACCCGGGCGGCGGCCTGATGCTGGGACCGGGGTCGGGCCAGTGACGACCTCCGACGAGACCGAACTCGCCGTTCGCGGCGAGGAACCGAACGCACTGGAGCGCAGGGCACCGGACACCGTGGCGGACACCCGGGCCAGCGAGGGTGCCGAGCCGTCCGCCACCACGGGCGGCGACGGCGGATCCGACGCCGACGACCAGGTGCCCGCCCGCACCGGCCGCGGGCGCCGTCCGCTGCGTACCGCGCTGCTCGTGGTGATCGCGATCGCCGTGGCCGCAGCCGCCGGCATGGCCGCGTCCGGAACGTTCGGCAGCGACGGCGAGGACTCCGCGAACAGCGCGCCGTCCGGTCCGCCCGCCACGACCGAGGTGCAGCGCACCACGCTGACCGCCACCGAGACGGTGAACGGCAACCTCAGCTACGGCGACGCGACCGACGTACAGGCCCCGGCCGCCTCGGCCGGCACCGGCTCGGGCACGGGACAGCAGGGCTCGGGCGGGAGCGCCGGTGCCGGCGTCATCACCTGGCTGCCGACCGACGGCGTCGTCCTCGAACGCGGCGACACCGTCTACCGCGTCGGACAGGAGAAGGTGCCGCTGCTGTACGGCTCCATCCCCCTGTACCGCACCCTGGGGACCGGGGACGAGGGCGAGGACGTCAAGATCCTCGAAAAGAACCTCAAAGCCCTCGGCTACACGGGCTTCACCGTCGACGACACCTACACGTCCGACACGGCCGACGCCGTCGAGGAGTGGCAGGACGACCTCGACCGGCCCGAGACCGGCACCGTCCAGGTGGGCGACGCCGTCGTGGCGTCGAGCGCCCGCCGCGTCGCCGAGGTCACGTCGGTCCCCGGCGCCCTCCTCAGCGGCAGCCTGCTGTCCTGGACGGGCACCGCGCGGGTCGTGAACGTCGACCTCGACCCGCAGCACGAGGACCTCGTCAAGAAGGGCACCAAGGCGACCGTCACCCTCCCCGACGACACCACCGTCGAGGCCGTGGTGACCGACGTCGGCACCCCGCCGCCCACCCAGAGCGGCTCGGGCAGCGACTCGGGCCAGCAGTCCGGCAGCGGCGGCAGCGACGACGCCACCATCCCCGTACAGCTGGAGATCAAGGACCAGAAGAAGCTGGGCCGTTACCAGGCCGCCCAGGTCGACGTGGTCCTCAAGGCCGAGACCCGCGAGAACGTCCTCGCCGTACCCGTCAACGCGCTCACCGCGCAACGCGGCGGCTACGCCCTGGAGACCGTCACCGACAAGGGCGTCGAGTACGTCCCGGTCAAGCTCGGCATGTTCGCGGGCAACCTGGTCGAGGTGACCGGGACGGGTATCAAGGCCGGCATGGCCGTGGGGGTTCCCAAGTGACCGGTCCGTCCCACCCCGTCGTCCGTCTGAGCGGGGTCACCAAGACATACGGCGACGTCCACGCCCTCAAGGGCGCCGACCTCGTCGTCCGGCGCGGCGAACTCCTCGCCATCGTCGGGCCGTCCGGCTCGGGCAAGTCGACGATGCTCAACATCATGGGCACCCTCGACCGGCCCACCGCCGGCACGGTGAGCATCGCCGGACATCTCACGGACGAGCTCTCCGACCGCGAGCTGTCCGCACTGCGGGCCGGCACCATCGGCTTCGTCTTCCAGCAGTTCCACCTTGCCCCCGGCGTGGCGTCGGTGGACAGTGTCGCGGACGGGCTGCTCTACAGCGGCCGGCCGCGCGCCTGGCGGCGCAGGAAGGCCGAGACCGCGCTGCGCCGGGTCGGCCTCGGCCACCGGCTCGACCACCAGCCGCACCAGCTCTCCGGCGGTGAGAAACAGCGCGTCGCCATCGCCCGCGCCGTACTCGGCGATCCGCCGCTGCTGCTCGCCGACGAACCGACCGGCGCGTTGGACTCCCGGTCGGGCGCCGTGGTGATGGACCTGCTGCACGAACTGCACGAGGCGGGCACGACGGTGGTGGTCATCACCCACGACCGGGACATCGCCGGGTCCCTGCCCCGTGAGGTCCGGGTCAGGGACGGCCTGATCGAGTACGACTCCGGCCGCCCGGCGGAACTCGCCGACCGAGTCCCCCAGGAGATCACCTCATGAGCACGCTCCACACCGAGCCGGACACGGCGGAACGGGACCGGGCGGCGCTCCCGCCGCCGACCCGCCCCAAGCCGGCCAGGATGGGCCCGGCCGACGTGGTCCGCGTGGGCGGTTCCGGTCTGCGGTCCCGGCCGATGCGGGTCTTCCTGTCCGCGCTCGGCATCGCGATCGGCATCGCCGCCATGGTCTCGGTGGTCGGCATCTCCAGTTCGTCCACCGAGGGACTCAACCGCAGGCTCGCGGCGCTCGGCACGAACCTGCTCACCGTCACCCCGGGGCAGTCCATCAGCGGCGACACCGCGCATCTGCCCGACGAGGCGGTCGGCATGATCGGCAACATCGACGCCGTCGAGTCGGTCTCCGCCATCGGCAGGACGAGCGCGAAGATCTACCGCAACGACCACATACCCAAGGAGGAGACCGGCGGCCTCACCGTCGACGCGGCCCGCACGGACCTGCCGAAGAGCATCGGGGCCGAACTCGTCGACGGACGCTGGCTGAACGGCGCCAACAGCCGCTATCCCGCGGTCGTGCTCGGCGCCAAGGCGGCGCAGCAGGTCGGCGTGCACCAGGCGGGCGAGGACGTCCAGGTGTGGATCGGCGGACGGTGGTTCACCGTGGTCGGCCTGCTCGCCCCCAACGAACTCCTGCCGGAACTGGACTCCGCGGCCCTCGTGGGCTGGCCGGTCGCCGAGCGGCTCCTGGACTTCGACGGATACCCCACGGCCGTCTACACACGGACCGACGAATCCGCCGTCAACGACGTGCAGGCCGTCCTCGGCGCCACCGCCAACCCCGAGAACCCCAGCGGCGTCAACGTCTCCCGGCCGTCCGACGCGCTGGCCGCCAAGGAGGCCACCGACGACGCGCTCAGCGGGCTGCTCCTGGGCCTGGGCGGCGTGGCTCTGCTGGTGGGCGGTGTCGGCGTCGCCAACACGATGGTGATCTCCGTACTGGAACGGCGCTCCGAGATCGGTCTACGCCGTTCACTGGGCGCGACCCGAGGACAGATCCGCACCCAATTCCTGTCCGAGGCACTGCTGTTGTCCGCGCTCGGCGGACTCGGCGGCGTGCTCCTGGGCATCGGAGTCACGGCCGGCTACGCCGCCTACCAGGGTCTGCCGTCCGTGGTGCCCTTGTGGGCGATGGCTGGTGGCGTCGGAGCCACCCTCGCCATCGGCGGCCTCGCCGGCTTCTACCCGGCCGTCCGCGCCGCCCGCCTGCCACCCACGGAGGCCCTGGCCACCACCTGACACGGCGACACTCCTGCCTGTGATCGCCGCCCAACTGGTGGCCCTGGCCTACGAGTCGGGCCTGGTGCGCCCGGGCCGGCCGGCCTGATCCACGCGCCGGAGACGCAGCAGCACACTGACCACCCGTACGAAGAACAGCACCGGCACGAGCACCAGTCCCGTGCCCACGAGCACGGTCTCGACCGTGTGCGGCAGATCGAAGAGCAGCGCCGGACCCGCGACCGCGCCGAAGACGACCGCCGCCGCGAACGCTGCGCTGAGCAGGGCGTATCCGATCTCGACGGTGATCGCGTCCCGCTCGGCCTGACTGCGCCGTCCCCCGTGTCCAGACATGGAGGTCAGTTTCACAGCCGTGTGCCCGGCGGGACAAGCAAGTCCCCGCCGGGCACACTTCGGAGGCGTCCCCCTAGTCGCGGACCGAGACCCGCTCCGCCTCCTGGGATGTGGACTTGGCGACCACCACGGACCGCTGCGGGCGGCGCGTGCGCAGGCCGGGAAGGGTGATCAGGAGGCCCGCGGCGGCGATGCCCGTGACCACGATCAGGCCCGGCCGGTAGCTGTCCAGGACGGCCTGTGGGTCGGCGTTCTCGGGAGCGCCCGCCGTGACCACCGCCGTCACTACGGCCAGGAAGATCGCGCCGCCCACCTGCACCGAGGTGTTGAGCAGCCCGGAGACCATGCCCTGTTCGTGGTCCTCGACGCCGTTGGTGGCCTGGATGTTGAGCGAGGGGAAGATCAGCGCGAAGGCCCCGCCGATCAGCACCATCGACGGCAGGATCAGCGTCGCGTACGTCGGGTCGAGACTGACCCGCAGGAACAACGCGTATCCGGTGATCATCAGCGCGAAGCCCACGACGATCAGCCGCTGCGTGCCGAACCGGTCGACGATCGCGCCCATCTTCGTCGCAGACAGGGCCACGATCGCGCCCGCGGGCAGGAAGGCGAGCGCGGTGTGCAGCGCCGACCAGCCGAGCAGGGACTGCATGTACAGCGTCACCAGGAACTGGAATCCGACGTACGACCCGAACATCGACATCGCGCCGAGCTGGGCGCGGAGTTGGGTGCCGGAGCGCAGTACACCGAGCCGGATCAGCGGACCGGCCGAGCGCCGCTCGATCCGTACGAAGACGGTCAGCATGACGGCGACCACGAGGAAGGACAGCAGCGTGCGGGCCGAGCCCCAGCCGGACTCCGGTGCCTGGACGACCGTGTAGACGAGCAGCAGCATCGACGCGGTGCCGAGGACGGCGCCGGGGATGTCGTAGCCGTTGTGCTCCTTCTCGCGCTCGCTGCGCGGCAGCAGCTTCAGGCCGGCCACCAGGGCGATCAGCGCGATGGGCGCGGGCAGCAGCATGGTCAGCCGCCAACTGGCCTCGGTGAGCAGGCCGGACAGCACCAGGCCCATCGAGAAGCCGGTCGCCGCGCAGGTGGTGTAGATGGACAGGGCCCGGTTGCGCAGCGGGCCCTCGGCGAAGGTCGTGGTGATGATCGACAGGCCGGCGGGTGCCGTGAAGGCCGCGCTCAGGCCCTTGATGAAGCGGCTGGCGATCAGCAGCGGGCCCGAGTCGACGAGGCCGCCGAGCAGCGAGGCGAGCGCGAAGACGCCGAGGGCGACGAGGAAGACCTGGCGGCGGCCGAGCAGGTCGGCGGTGCGACCGCCGAGCAGCAGCAGACCGCCGTAGCCGAGGATGTAGCCGCTGACGATCCATTGCAGCGTCGAGGTGGACAGGTCGAGGTCGGAGCCGATGGACGGCAGGGCCACGCCGACCATGGACACGTCCAGCGCGTCCAGGAACATCGCGGCGCAGAGCACCAGCAGGGTGCCCCAGAGCCGAGGAGTCCAGCGTCCGCCGGACGCGGGGATGGTGAGCGGTGAGGTCATGTCGCCAGACACTACATGCACGTGCATGGAATGCAAACGCATTTAATGTACGTGCAATAATCTTGATTCTCTGCTACGGTGCCCGCATGGCGGCCAAGAATGCCGAGCAGGGGCTCGTGGACCAGTGGCGGGACATCCTCGCGCTGCATGCGCGCACCCAGTGCGAACTGGATCGCGCGCTGCACCAACACGGCTTGTGCGGAAGCGACTTCGAGGTACTGGACGTCCTGGCGGGCGACGCCTGCGCCTACCGCGTGCAGGAGATCTCCGAGCGCGTCCACCTGAGCCAGAGCGCCCTGTCGCGCCTGATCGCCCGACTGGAGAAGGACGAGCTCGTCGAGCGCACGATGTGCCCGGAGGATCGGCGGGGCGTGCGCGTGGCACTCACCGACAAGGGCCGCTCACTGCACGGCGAGGTGCTGCCGGTGCAGCGCGCGGTACTGACGCGGATGCTCACCGTCTGACGGTCGGGCACCGGTTGACGGTCAGCTCCAGGTGACGGCCGACTTCTCGCGCCACAGCGCGGCCACCGCCGCGTCCCCGCTCACGTTCGGGAACGGCTGCCGATTCCACAGCGCCGGGTACAACTGCGCGGCGGGCCCGGCCAGTTCGCAGTCCGCTTCGCCGTCCTCCCCCCGCACGGTCACGGGCGCCTCCGGAGACAGTCGTATGGTCCACACCGCGTCGTCCGCGTCCGTCGCCCGAACCCGAAGCACCCGCGGCTCCTCGCTGCGGACCCGGCTCTTGGAGCGGGCGTGGAAACTGCGCAACAGCTCGTCGATGCCGTCGGCCGCGAAGCCCGGGGAGATCTCCGTAGGCGTGCCGCCTCGCGCGGACTCGGCGTCGATCCGGTGGACGGTGGTCTCGTGCGCCTGTCGCCGGGCCCAGAAGGCGAGCGGCGAGGGCGCCGGCATGAACTGCCAGCACCGGACGTCCGGAGCCGCGGTGGACAGGATCTCGACGAGATACCCGTGCCCTTCGCGGAACCAGGCCAGCAGCTCGGCGCCGTCGAGCTCGGGCAGCCCGCCGTCGGGGTGGTAGGCCGTGTGCCCCTCGGCCACGAACGCGGCCGCCCACCGGTGCACCATGCCCGTGTGCCGCACCAGGTCCCGCACCCGCCACTCCGGGCAGGTCGGCACCTCCGCATCGGTCCCCGCCCGCTCGGCCGCCGCGGCCAGCAGAACGCCCTCCCGGTCCAGGTGGGCGACGAAATCCATGGTGTCCATGGGGGCGAGTGTGCCGTATCGAGTGCGGTCCAGGGGGAGTGCGGCACATGATGGACGTGCGTCCGGCCATGCCCCGGCGATGTCGGCCGTGCGCCGGTGATGTCCGGATCGTGCCCCGGCGATGTCCGGCCGTGGCGTCCGACGAGGTCAGGAGATGACGTCCGTGAGCTCCTTCTCACCCGGATTCCGTGGGCGCGCCCGGTCCCTGGCGGACCGGCTGCCGCCCGGCCAGTACCCGACCGAACAGTTCCCCGTGCTGTCCGCGGGGCCCACCCCGAAGGTCGCGACCGAGTCGTGGGCCTTCACCGTGACCGCCGAGAACGGTGAGACGCACAGCTGGACCTGGGACCAGATGCTGGCCCTCCCGCAGGAGGACACGACCAAGGACATCCACTGCGTGACCCGCTGGTCGAAGTTCGACACCCGGTGGCGCGGGGTCCCCGTCGAGGCCTTCCTCGACAACGTCGACACGACGGCCGCGTACGTCGTCGCCCACAGCTACGGCGGCTACACCACGAACCTCCCGCTCACCGACCTCCTCGGCGGCAAGGCATGGCTCGTGCACACCTACGACGGCTTCCCGCTCTCTCCAGAACACGGCGGTCCCGCCCGGCTGCTCGTGCCGCACCTGTACTTCTGGAAGTCGGCCAAGTGGGTGCGCGGACTGCGGCTCACCCACGACGACCAGCCGGGATTCTGGGAGTCGGTCGGCTACCACAACCACGGCGACCCCTGGCGCGAGCAGCGCAACTGGGGCGACTGACCATGGCCATCGTCTGGCGCGCCGCCCGCCTCGACGAGCGTCGCCCACAGACCGCCACGGCCCGCTCCCTCACCTTTAGCGCCCCGGGCTGGCCGGGTCATCTGCCCGGCCAGCACGTCGACGTGCGGCTCACCGCCGACGACGGCTACCAGGCCGTACGCAGCTACTCCCTCGCCGCACCCGCCGACGGCGACCGGATCGAACTCGGCGTGCAGAGCGTCCCCGACGGCGAGGTCTCCCCGTATCTCGCGGACGAGTTGTCACAGGGCGCCGAGGTCGAGGTGCGCGGTCCGCTCGGCAACTGGTTCGTGTGGCGGCCCGAACAGACCGAGCCCGCCCTCCTGGTCGCCGGCGGCTCCGGAGTCGTACCTCTCGCGGCCATGATCCGAGCCCACCGCCTGGCTCGCTCCGAGGCCCCCTTCCACCTGCTGTACTCGGTGCGCACCCCCGACGACGTCTGGTACGGCGACGACCTGGACGGGCGGGATCCGCATCTCGACGTGCGCCTGCTGTACACGCGACAGGCGCCGCCCGGCAGCACCCGCGCCCCCGGCCGGCTGACCCAGGCCGACCTGGACAAGGCCGCGGCCGGGCTCGAACCCGCCAGTCAGGTCTACGTCTGCGGCCCCACCGCCTTCGTGGAGACCGTCGCCGACCTCCTCGTCGACCTCGGCAGGGACCCCACCACCATCCGTACCGAACGCTTCGGCTGACCGGAGGCCACGATGGCTGACGACACCGCGCACCTCGACGGCAACTGCCTCGCCGGCCCGCTCTCGGAGATCCTCGCCGCGGAACCCACCACGGCGTGGTGGCGCTGCCCGGAGTGCGCGAGGTCGGGCCCGCTCGCCCAACTCCACGTCTACGGGCCCGAACCGGGCCTGACCGCCCGCTGCCCCGGCTGCGACCACATCGCGCTCCGGCTGGTCAGGGAGGGGGAGTACGTCTGGCTGACGGTGGGAGGCGGTGACGGAGCCTTCCGCTTCGCCACCGCCGCCGTGGGCGCTACGGGTGGGCGGCCAGGTACTCCGTGATCTTCTCCCGCATGAACACCGAGGACTCGCGGGCCCGTTCCTCCCACGCGAACACACAGGCGGTGAGGGTGCCGTCGAAGCCGACCGCCCTGAGCTCGCGGAAGAGTTCGTCGAAGTCGACCTCGCCCTGCCCGATGTCCAGGTGCTGGTGGATACGGGCCGGGGTGCCGGGCGGGTTGAGGATGTAGCGGTTGCCGGAGGACGCGGTGTGGTCGAAGGCGTCGGCCAGGTGGACGTGGGTGAGGAGGTCACCGGCGTACTTGATGATGCCGGGGGCGTCGGCGCCGATGTGGAAGGTGTGCGGGGCGCAGTAGAGGAAGCTGACGGCCGGGTGGTTGATGCCCCGGATCAGGTTGACCGCGTCGTAGCCGTTCTCGATGAAGTCGTCGGGGTGCGGCTCCAGCGCCAGACCGATGCCCTCCCGCTCGAAGAGGGGGAGCAGTTCCTCCAGCGACCTCCAGAACTGGGCCTCGCTGCGGTCGGATTGCTCGGGGCGGCCGTTGAACTCGGAGATCATGCTGGTGACTCCGAGGTCCGCGGCGATCTGGATGGCGCGCTTCCAGTACCGTACGGCGGCCTGTCGGTCGTCCTCGTCCGGTCCTGACCAGCGGAACAGCGGCAGGAGCGAGGTGATGCCGACGCCGGCGGAGTCCAGCGCCTTGCGGAACGCGCGCACCGTGCCGTCGTCGACACGCGGGTGCCGGAAGAACGGGATGAAGTCCTCACGGGGTGACAGCTCGATCCACTCGTAGCCCAACTCGGTGACGACGGCGGGCAGTTCGAGCAGCGGGACGTTGCGGATCATGTAGGGGTCGAGTGCGATCCTCATGGTGTCAGCGCGTTCCCTTCGCGGCGAACTTCGCGACGCTCGCGATGTCGGACTTGTCGACGAAGGCGGGACCGGTCAGCACCGGCTCCTCACCGCCGCCGCTGTAGTTGCCGTTGGTCTTGTAGAGCCACAGCGAGTCGACCGCCAAGTAACCCTGAAGGTAGGGCTGTTGGTCGACGGCGAACTGGATGGTGCCTTTCTCGACGGCGGCGACCAGGTCCTTGTTGAGGTCGAAGGTGGCGACCTTGGCCTTGCTGCCCGACTCGGACACCGACTGCACCGCCGTCAGCGCGAACGGGGCGCCGAGGGTGACGACGTAGTCGATGGAGGAGTCGGTCTTGAGCTTGGCGGTGATCGTCGACTTCACGGACGGCATGTCGGTGCCGTTGACGTAGAGGTTGTCGGTCTTGCCGCCGAAGGTCTTCTTCACCCCGGCACACCGCTGTTCGAGGTTGACGTCACCCTGCGCCTGGATCACGCACAGGACGTGCTTGGCACCCGTGCCGTTGAGCTTGGTGCCGAGCGCCTGTCCGGAGACGGACTCGTCCTGGCCGAAGAAGGACAGCAGCCCCTGCTTCTTCCAGTCCGTCAGACCCGCGTTGAAGCCGACGACCGGGATGCCGGCCTTCTCCGCCTTGGCGACCACGTCCTTCATCGCGTCCGGCTTGGCGAGGGTGACCGCGATGCCGTCGACCTTCTGGTCGATCGCGTTCTGCACCAGGTTGGCCTGGTCGGCGGCCGTCTCGTCGTTGGAGTAGATGAGCTTGACGTTGTCCTTGGCCGCGGCGGCCTCGGCACCCTTGCGGATGGTGTCCCAGAAGGTGTCACCGGAGGGCGCGTGGGTGACCATCGCGATGGTCATACGCGGGGTGGAGGCCTTCCCGGCCGAGACGCCGGCGGCGCTCTCCTCGGACTTCTTCCCGCCGGAACCGCTGGAACAGCCGGCGAGGGCGAGGGCGGCCACCGCTGCGACGGCCACGACGGGGGTGATTCTGCGAACTCGGGGACCGGTGGTGCGAGTTGTCGAGCGGTTCATGGTCGATGCACCTCACTGTGCAACAGGGGGAGGGGAGTTGGCGGCCTCGTGCGGGCCGGCGTTCAGATGCGGGCCGCGGCGGCCCTGAGGTTCTCTGCGGCCAGCCGCAGGCCCTCGAACTGGTCGAGTTCCTGGTCCTCGTGCTCGATGTTGACGGCCATGTCGGGATCGACGTCCCGCAGCGCGGTCAGGAACTCGGCCCAGAACTCGACGTCATGGCCGCGTCCGACGGCGACGAAGTCCCAGGACGCGTTCTTCGGCCAGCGGCTGAGCGTGTACCGGCCGCCGAGGGAGACGGCGTCCGGCTCGTCGGGGAGCACGCGCTGATGGCGGTGGTCGAGGACACCGTTGATCCGGGCCTCCTCGTTGATCCGGGTGTCCTTGGCGGCCGCGTTGTAGACGAGGCTGCCGAGCCGGCGTACCGCCGCGACCGGGTCGATGCCCTGCCAGAACAGGTGACTCGGGTCCATCTCGGCGCCCACATGGGTCGCGTCGATCTCCGTGGCAAGGCGTTCCATCGTGCCGACGTTGTAGACCAGGTTGTGCGGGTGCATCTCGATGCAGACCTTCACGTCGGCGTCCGCCGCCCGCGCCTGGATGTCCTTCCAGTACGGGATCGCCACCTCGCCCCACTGGTAGTCGAGGGCGTCCAAGTAGGCGCTGTCCCACGGCAGTACGGACCAGGACGGCAGCCGGCCACCGGGATCGGAGGCGGGCAGCCCCGACATGGTCACCACCCTCTTCACCCCGAGCAGGGCGGCCAGTTCGATCGCGTCGCGCACGTCCTGGCCGTGCTTGGCGCGCACTTCGGGGTCGGGGTGCAGGGGATTGCCGTTGCAGTTCAGGGCGGTGAGGGTGACACCGGCGTCCGCGAAGAGCGCCAGGTACGCGTCCCTCGCGTCCCTGCTCGCCCTGATCTCGGCGATCGGGAGATGAGGGGCGGGCAGGAAGCCGCCGGAGTTGATCTCCGCGCTGTCCAGGCCGAGTTCGCGAAGGATCCGCAGCGCCTCGGGCAGGGGCTTGTCGTGCAGGACGGCGGTGTAGGCACCGAGCTTCATCGCATGGCTCCTTGATTCGTCACGGGGTTCGTCGACGGGCTGCTCACTGGACGGAGACGGCCTGGCCGTCGGCGCTCGCGGAGGCGACGATCGCGTCGAGCACCCGCAGGTTGTGCAGACCCTCGGCGAGGGAGGCGCAGTGCGGCAGCCGGTCCAGGCCCGCGATCTGCTCCAGGAAGGCGCGCGCCTGCCAGGTGAAGAAGTCGTTCTGACCGTGACCCACGCTGGGGAAGTCCATCGGCAACCCGCCTGCCACATACGGGTGTTGCGGGCCGACCACGACCTGCCGGTACCCGCCGGTCGCGGCCGGCAGCGACGAGTCCGCGAAGCCGAACTCGGCCGGGCGCGCCATGTCGAACGTGGCCGCGCCGCCCTCCCCGAAGACCTCGAAACCAAGGGAGTTGGCGAGTCCGCAGGCGATCCGCGAGACGGAGAAGGTGCCGACGGCGCCCAAGGCGAAGGTGGCGGTGAAGGTCGCGATGTCCTCGTTCTCGACGGCCTCCCGCTCCTCGCTCACCCGGACGTCCGCCGAGTGCCCCACGGCGGTGCCCAACGGCACGGGCCGCTCCCGCACCTGCGTCGACAGCACCGCGCCCCGCACACTCCGCACCGGCCCGCAGAAGTACTCGCCCAGGTCGACGAGATGGCTGCCGATGTCCGACAGCGCCCCCGACCCCAGCGGGCCGCGGTACCGCCAGCTGATCGGGGCGTTCGGGTTGTGCCCGTAGTCGCACCAGTAGTGCCCGTTGAAGTGCTGCACCTGCCCGAGCCCGCCGTCGCCGAGCTGCTGCCGTATGCCGTTGATCGCGGGGGAGCGGCGCAGCGTGAACCCGGTCGCGGCCACCAACCCGGTGCCCTCGGCCGCCTTCACCATCGCCTCGGCATCGGCCACGGTCGGGGCGAGCGGCTTCTCGCACAGCACGTGCTTGCCGGCCGCCAGCAGTCCCTCGACGATCTCGCGGTGCAGCGGGTTGGCGACGACCACGCTCACCGCGTCTACGTCGTCCGCCTCGGCGATCGCCCGCCAGTCGGTCTCGGCTCGCCGGTAGCCGTAGCGGCGGGCGGCCTCACGGGCGAACGGCTCGTGGGTGTCGGCGACGGCGACCAGCCGGACCTCGGGCAGCCCGGCGTCGTACAACGTCGAGGCGGTCCGGTAGCCGCCCAGGTGCGCGCGTCCGGCCATGCCGGCGCCGATGACGGCGACGCCGATCGACTCAGAAGCCATGTGGAGTCCTCTCTCAGCCCTGATCCGGGTCCGAGACCCCTGTCCCGGTGCGGATCCATGTCCAGGCAATAGAACTTTTTAAAGCGCTTTAAGTCCTGGTACTATCAGACCGGTTTCACGGGCGTGTCAAGGGTGTTGCGCGAGGAGATTCCGACAGGAGGATCAGTGGTCGACGCAGGTTCCCGGCCCCGGTTGGAGGACGTGGCCGCGCGGGTCGGTCTGTCCACGGCCTCGGTCTCCCTGGTCCTGCGGGGCGCCCCCGGCCCCAGCGAGCGCACCCGCCGACGCGTCCTCGACGCGGCCGCCGCCCTCGGCTACCAGCCCGACCGCAACGCCAGCCTGCTGGCCAGCAGACGGAGCCGGCTGCTCGGCGTGATGGTCGACATCCACAGCCCCTTCCACGCCGAACTGGTCGAGCACCTGCACACGGCCGCGGCCGAGGTCGGCTACGACCTGGTCCTGAGCACCCAGACCCGCACCCGCGACGAGCACACCGCGGTCGAGACCCTCCTCGCCTTCCGCAGCGAGGCCCTCATCCTGCTGGGCCCGATCGCCCCCGCCGACACCCTGGCCGCCCTCCACCGCAAGGCCCCGGTGGTCGTCGTCGGCCGCCGCATCCCCGGCGCCGAACTGGACGTCGTACGGACCGCGGACGACGACGGCGTCGGCCAGATCGTCGACCACCTGGCGGAGCGGGGACACCGCTCGATCGTCTACGTCGACGGCGGCAAGGGCGTCATCGCGACCGACCGCCGCCGCGGCTACCGCACGGCGATGCGCCGCCACGGCCTCGACGAGTACGTCCGTGTCCTGCCCGGCGACCACACCGAAGCGGCCGGCGAACGGGCCGCCCGCCACCTCCTCGACGGCGACCAACTCCCCACCGCCGTGGTCGCGTTCAACGACCAGTCGGCCATCGGCGTGTTCGCCGCGCTCACCCGGGCCGGGGTCCGCGTACCCACCGACGTTTCCGTCGCCGGCTACGACGACGACGCGCTGTCCCGCCTGAGCTGCTTCGACCTGACCACGGTCAGCCAGAGCGCGCGGGAACAGGCCGGGCAAGCGGTGCGGGCGGCGCTGGAACGGCTGGACGAGGGGCGGACGGAGGCGCGGGAAGTGGTGTTGGCGCCGCGGCTGGTGGTGCGGGGGAGCACCGGGCCGGTCGGCTGACACGGGCCGATCTGCCGAGGCCCTGCCGTTCGCCGGGTCAGCGCTCCGCTGCGCCCCGCGTCACGAGCCCGATCACCGCTGCCGTCGCCGCCAGTACGGCGACGCTGGTGAGGGCGGCGGGGAGGGAGAACCAGTCGGCCATGAAGCCGATCGCGGGTGGTCCGAGGAGCATGCCGCCGTAGCCGAAGGTGGAGGCGATGGCGACGCCGTCCGGGCCGGCGAGGGTGCCGGCGCGTTCGATGGCGACGGGGAAGAGGTTGGCGAGGCCGAGGCCGGTGATCACGAAGCCGATGAGCGCGGCCCAGAGGGTGGGGGCGAGGGCGCCGAGCAGCATGCCGAGGGCGGCGACCGTACCGCCGGAGATCAGGGTGCGGGTCCGGCCGAGGCGTTCGAGCAGCCGGGTGCCGGTGAGCCGGCCGACGGTCATGGCGAGCGCGAAGCAGGAGTAGCCGACGGCCGCCGCGCCGGCCGAGGCGTCGAGGTCCTGTTCCAGGTGCAGCGCGCTCCAGTCGGCCAGGGCGCCTTCGCCGTAGGCCGTGCACAGGGCGATCAGGCCGAAGGTGATGACGAGGCCGCGGGTGCGGGAGTCGAGGCGGCGCGGCGAAGGCTTTTCGTCCGGTGCGGTCTCGGGCGGTTCCGGGGGCTGGATGCGCAGTAGAACGTGGCCTGCGAACGCGGTGACGAGCAGGCCGATCACGGTGAGACAGAGCAGGTGCTGGGTCGGGGTGAGCACGCCCGCGACCAGTCCGCCGAGCCCGGCGCCGACCATGCCGCCGAGGCTGAAGGCCGCGTGGAAGCTGGGCATGATGGGCCGCCGCATGCCCCGCACCAGGTCGACCGCCGCGCTGTTGAAGGCGACGTTGATCCCGCCGTACGCGGCGCCGAAGACGAGTAGGACGAGGCCGAGGGTGAGGACGGAGTGGGTGAGTGGGGGGAGGGCCACGCTGAGGGAGAGGAGGATGGCGCAGACGACGGTGACCTGGTGGTTTCCGTAGCGGCGGCAGAGGCGTCCGGTGATCATCATGGTGATGACGGC
>NZ_JBSFLV010000104.1:0-32220 GCF_053599215.1 Streptomyces sp. NPDC001002
GGTTGACGTCGGTGACGTCGATGGTGGGCCCGCTGTCGCCGAAGTCCGAGTATCCGTGCAGCCCATGCCGATCTCGTCGCCGTAGTAGAGGATCGGCGAGCCGGGCAGGGACAGCAGGAGAGCCGTGAACAGCTCGATCTGGTTGCGGTCGTTGTCGAGCAGGGGTGCCAGGCGCCGTCGGATGCCGATGTTGGCGCGCATGCGGGGGTCTTTCGCGTATTCGGCCCACATGTAGTCGCGTTCTTCGTCCGTGACCATTTCGAGGGTCAGCTCGTCGTGGTTGCGCAGGAAGATGCCCCACTGGCAATTGGACGGAATGGCCGGGGTCTTGGCGAGAATCTCGGATACGGGATAGCGGGATTCGCGGCGGACCGCCATGAAGATGCGGGGCATGACGGGGAAGTGGAAGGCCATGTGGCATTCGTCGCCGCCGCTGGCGTAGTCGCCGAAGTAGTCGACGACGTCCTCGGGCCACTGGTTCGCCTCGGCCAGCAGGACCGTGTCCGGATACATCAGGTCGATCTCGCGGCGGACACGCTTCAGGAATCCGTGCGAGGCGGGCAGGTTCTCGCAGTTGGTGCCCTCCGCCGCGTAGAGGTAGGGGACGGCGTCGAGGCGGAAGCCGTCGATACCGAGGTCGAGCCAGAAGCGGAGGGCGGCCAGGATCTCTTCCTGCACGGCCGGGTTCTCGTAGTTGAGGTCCGGCTGGTGGGAGAAGAAGCGGTGGAAGAAGTACTGCTTGCGGACCGGGTCGAAGGTCCAGTTGGAGGCCTCGGTGTCGACGAAGATGATCCGCGCGTCCGCGTACTGTTTGTCGTCGTCGGCCCACATGTAGTAATCGCCGTAGGGGCCTTCGGGGTTGGCGCGCGATTCCTGGAACCACGGGTGCTGGTCGCTGGTGTGGTTCATGACGAAGTCGATGATGACCCGCATCCCGCGCTGGTGGGAGGCGTCCACGAACTCGACGAAGTCGGCCAGGTCACCGAACTCCGGCAGGACGGCCGTGTAGTCCGAGACGTCGTAACCGCCGTCCCGCAGCGGGGACTTGAAGAAGGGCGGCAGCCAGATGCAGTCGATGCCCAGCCACTGGAGGTAGTCCAGTTTGGCGGTGAGTCCCTTGAGATCGCCGACTCCGTCGCCGTTGCTGTCCTGGAAGGAGCGGACCAGGACCTCGTAGAAGACCGCGCGCTTGAACCAATCAGGGTCCCGGTCCTTGGCGGGCGTGTCCTCGAAGGTGTCCTGAACGGGCTGGTTGACAGTCATGACGCTCTGACCCTCCGATCGATGGCTCACGTGGACGACGACTGGACGTGGAGGACGTGCGCCGGGGCCCTTCCGGGTTCGAGGCGCACATAATTTGTCCTGCCCCAGTGATAGGTCTCACCCGTCAGTTCGTCGTGCACGGACATGAATGCGTTCCAGTCCAGGCCGAGTTGCGGCATGTCCAACGAGACCGTGGCCTCCTGGGTGTGGTGGGGGTCGAGGTTGACGACCACCACGACCGTGTCCTCGTCGGTGGTCTTGCTGTACGCGATGATCGCGTCGTTGTCCGTGGGATGGAAGCGAAGATTCCTGATCTGCCGCAGGGCCGAGTGACTCCGCCTGATCGTGTTGAGCCGGGTGATCAGAGGGGCGAGGGTGCGTCCCTCGCGGGCCGCGGCTTTCCAGTCGCGGGGCTTGAGCTGGTACTTCTCCGAGTCGAGGTACTCCTCGCTGCCGGCCCGCAACGGCACCCGCTCGCACAGCTCGTACCCGCTGTACACCCCCCACGCCGGCGACAGCGTCGCCGCCAGCACCGCCCGCAACTCGAACGCGGGACGCCCGCCGTCCTGCAGGAACTCGTGCAGGATGTCCGGGGTGTTGACGAAGAAATTTGGCCGCATGTATGTGGCCGTCTCCGTGGAGAGTTCGGTCAGATACTCGGTCAGCTCCGCCTTGGTGTTGCGCCAGGTGAAATACGTGTACGACTGCTGGAACCCGGTCTGCGCCAGCGTGCGCATCATCGCCGGCCGGGTGAACGCCTCCGCCAGGAAGATCACATCAGGGTCGGAGGCGTTGATCTCCCCGATCACCCGCTCCCAGAACATCACCGGCTTGGTGTGCGGATTGTCGACGCGGAAGATCCGCACCCCGTGGCCCATCCACAACCTGAGCACCCGCAGGGTCTCCGCGACCAGGCCCTCGAAGTCGGCGTCGAAGGCGATCGGGTAGATGTCCTGGTACTTCTTGGGCGGGTTCTCCGCGTACGCGATCGTCCCGTCCGGCCGGTGATGGAACCACTCGGGATGCTTCTGCACCCAGGGATGGTCGGGGGAGCACTGCAGGGCGAAGTCCAGGGCGATCTCCAGGCCCTGGCGGTTCGCCTCCCGCACGAACCAGGCGAAGTCCTCGATCGTGCCCAACTGCGGGTGCACCGCGTCGTGCCCGCCCTCCGGCGAACCGATCGCCCACGGCACACCCACGTCCTCGGGGCCGGCGGAGAGGGTGTTGTTGCGGCCCTTGCGGAAGGTCGTCCCGATCGGATGGATCGGCGGGAGGTAGAGGACGTCGAAGCCCATCGCCGCGATCTCCGGCAGCCGGCGGGCCGCGGTGCGGAAGGTGCCGTGCGGCTGCTCGGGGGTGCCCTCGGAGCGGGGGAAGAACTCGTACCAGGCGCAGTACAACGCCCGCTCCCGCTCCACCAGCAACGGCAGCGGGTCGGCGGCGGTCACGAACTCCCGCAGCGGATGCCCGGCCAGGACCGCGTCCACCTCCGGCGTCAGACCCGCCGCCAGACGGGAGGCCGCGGGGCGGTTCTCGTCGCGCAGGGCGGTGACGGCGGCGAGGAGCACCTCGCGTTCGTCGGCGGGGACCTCGGGGTCGGCGGCGGCCCGCTCGTACAGCCGCGCACCCTCCTCCAGGACCAGTTCCGTGTCCATGCCGGCCGGGATCTTGATGCGGGCGTGGTGCCGCCAGGTCGTGACGGGGTCGCTCCACGCCTCCACGGTGTAGGTCCAGTGGCCCGGCTCGCCGGGGGTGACGGTGGCGCCCCAGCGGTCGGTCCCCGGGGCCAGTTCGCGCATCGGCGTCCAGGGGCCCGGGCGGCCGTCGGGGTCGGTGAGCACGACATTGGCGGCCACGGCGTCGTGGCCCTCGCGGAACACGGTCGCCGAGACCTGGAAGGACTCGCCGGTCACGGCCTTGGCGGGGCGGCGCCCGTGCTGGATCACGGGGCCGACGTCGAGGACGGGGATACGCCCGATACCGGCCGCGGCGCCCGCGGAGGGTGGCTCCGGGGTCGGCGGGACGGTGTCGGTGGGGGGTACAGGGGCTGGGGCGGTGCTGGGCGTCGGGGGTGCTGACGAGTGGTGCGTGGCGGGCATGACCGCTCCTGTCCGCGTCAACGTGGGTGGGCGGATGGCTGTGGGGAGGTGGGTCCTGCGTGGTGTTCCGGTGGAACGCGCTGGGATGTACCGCTGGTGTACCGCTGAGAGGTATCGGGCGAGCGTGCTGGGGGTGTACCTGGGGGAGCCTTCCCACCCTAAGCGAGTGAGCAATCCGGCACTTTGTTAACTACTCAGCCGTATGTCTACACACAAGACCGGCCCCGTTCGAGGGGAACGGGGCCGGTATCGGGACTCTGCCAGGACCAGCACGGGACTTTGCCACTACGAGGGCGGCACCTGGAGAAGTTCGTCCGGTGATCCGGGACCCCGTCCGGAGACCTTTCCGGCCACCGCAAGTTTGACCAGGGCTTTGGACACCTGGGCCGGGGACGCCCTGCGATGGGCGGCGAGATAGAGCGCGGCGGCGCCCGCCGCGTGGGGGGTCGCCATCGACGTACCGGAGTAGGTGGCGCGGCCGGTGTCGCTCGCGTTCGACGCCGACGTGATCGAGACGCCCGGGGCGAACAGGTCCACGGCGGGCCCGTAGTTGGAGAAGCCCGCCCGTGCGTCCGCCCGGTCGGTGGCGCCGACGGTGACGGCCTCCTTCACGTCGGCCGGGGAGTAGAGGCCGGCCGGCTGCCCGTTGTTGCCGGCGGCCACGGTGTACGTGACGCCGGAGGCGATGGAGGTGCGTACGGCCGCGTCCAGCTGGGCGTTGCGGTAGCCGCCGAGGCTGAGGTTGGCGACCGCGGGCTTGTGCGCGTGCCGGGTGACCCAGTCGATGCCAGCGATGACCTGGGCGGTGGTGCCCGCGCCGGCGTTGTCGAGGACGCGTACGGCGACGACCTTGGCCTTCTTGGCCACGCCGTAGGTCGCGCCGGCGATGGTCCCGGCGACGTGGGTGCCGTGTCCGTTGCCGTCGTTCGCGGTGCGGTCGTCGCCGACGAAGTCCCAGCCGTAGCTCGCCCGTCCGCCGAAGTCCTTGTGCGTGATGCGGATGCCGGTGTCGATGACGTACACCGTGACGCCGCTGCCCCCGGAGGTGGGCGCGCTGTAGCCCCTGTCCAGCGGCAGGGCGGGCTGGTCGATGCGGTCCAGGCCCCAGGACGGCGGATTGGACTGCGGCACCGCCTGCGTGCCGTTCTTGGGGCTGTCCTGCGTGCGGTCGAGCGCGATCCGGGTGTCCTGGACGACCGAGGCGACCCCGGAGTCGACCGCGAGCCGCCTCGCCTGTCTCTCGGTCGCCTTGATCGCGTAGCCGTTGAGGACCGTGCCGTAGGTGTGGCTTATTCTCGCCCCGTACCTCTCGGCGATGTCCCGGCCGGCCGCCGACGGGGCCCTGGTGTCCCCCCTGAGCGTCACCAGGTAGCTTCCGCCGACCGAACCGGCCTCCCCGGCGCCGAGTATCCGCCCCTGCGGTACGGCGTGCGCGGGCAGTGTGATGGCCGACAGCGCGGCGGCACAGCTCACCGCGGTCAGGCCCCCCGCCCAGCGCAGACGCCATGTGCGCGTCTTTGCCATGATTCGAGTTCCCCTCCTCGATCCGGCGCGCGGCGATCACGGCACACCGGGCGCACCCGGCGACCGGGCGGCACGCCACTTGGAGCCTCTCGTGCGGTGCGAAGGGCCACAAGGACGCCTATGGGGGCGGAATCGGCCATATCGGTTATGGGGTGAGCGGGGTGATGAGGGAAGGTTGCGCTCATTTTCGGTCGATGAGTGATCGACCTGTACCGGCGTGCTTGATCCGGAAGGGTCCGCCACACGGACGCCGGGGTAACCATTACCGTCGTCAATGACGTCGAGACGCACACCGCCGTGCGTCCGCACAGCGATCTGCGCTGAGGTGGAATGTGAAGGCGATCCGTCGATTCACCGTCCGTCCCGTTCTCCCCGACCCCCTCCGGCCCCTGAGTGATCTGGCCCGCAATCTGCGCTGGTCCTGGCACGCCGAGACACGCGACCTGTTCCAGTCCGTCGACCCCGAGCGCTGGGCGGCCTCGGACGGTGATCCCGTACGACTGCTCGGCAGTGTGTCCCCGACGCGGCTCGCGGAGCTGGCGGAGGATCATGGATTTCTGCGCCGGCTGACCGAGGTCGCCGGTGACCTCGATGAGTACGTGACCGGTGAGCGGTGGTACCAGGCGCAGCCCGGTGGGCTGCCCGCCGCCGTCGCCTATTTCTCGCCCGAGTTCGGGGTGACGGCCGCGCTGCCGCAGTACTCCGGCGGCCTCGGCATCCTGGCCGGCGACCATCTGAAGGCGGCCAGCGATCTCGGGGTGCCGTTGATCGGGGTCGGACTGCTGTACCGGCACGGCTACTTCCGGCAGTCCCTGTCCCGGGACGGCTGGCAGCAGGAGACGTACCCGGTGCTCGACCCGAACGAGCTGCCGGTCGCGCTGCTCAAGGAGGCCGACGGCACGCCCGCGCAGGTCTCCCTCGAGCTGCCCGGCGGCAAGCGGCTGCGGGCCCGGATCTGGCTGGCCCAGGTCGGCCGGGTCCCGCTGCTGATGCTGGACTCGGACGTCGAGGAGAACGACCTCGGCGAACGCGGTGTGACCGACGTGCTCTACGGCGGCGGCAGCGAGCACCGGCTGTTGCAGGAGATGCTGCTCGGCATAGGGGGTGTGCGGGCGGTACGGACGTACTGCCGGCTGACCGGTCATGCCGAGCCCGAGGTCTTCCACACCAACGAAGGGCATGCCGGGTTCCTCGGTCTGGAGCGGATCGCCGAACTGGGCGACCAGGGGCTGGACTTCGACGCCGCGCTGGAGGCGGTGCGGGCCGGGACCGTGTTCACCACGCACACCCCTGTGCCGGCCGGCATCGACCGCTTCGACCGGGAACTCGTCGCCCGGCACTTCGGGCCAGACGCCGAACTCCCGCGCATCGACGTCGGGCGCATTCTCGGACTGGGCATGGAGACCTACCCCGGCGGCGAGCCCAACCTCTTCAACATGGCCGTGATGGGGCTGCGGCTCGGACAGCGCGCCAACGGTGTGTCGCTGCTGCACGGGCAGGTCAGCCGCGAGATGTTCTCCGGGCTCTGGCCGGGGTTCGACCCCGAGGAGGTGCCGATCACCTCCGTGACCAACGGGGTGCACGCGCCGACCTGGGTCGCGCCGGAGGTGTTCCGGCTCGGCGCCCGGCAGATCGGACCGCAGCGCACCCAGGACGCGATGACCGTCGGCGGCTCGGACCGCTGGGACGCGGTCGCCGACATCGGCGACCAGGACATCTGGGAGCTGCGGCGGGTGCTGCGCGAGCACCTGGTGGACGAGGTGCGCGAGCGGCTGCGCGCCTCCTGGCGTCAACGCGGGGCGGGGACCGCCGAGTTGGGGTGGATCGACGGGGTCCTGGACCCGGACGTCCTCACCATCGGATTCGCGCGGCGCGTCCCCTCGTACAAGCGGCTGACGCTGATGCTGCGGGACCGGGACCGGCTGATGGATCTGCTGCTGCATCCCGAGCGGCCGATCCAGATCGTGGTGGCGGGCAAGGCGCATCCGGCCGACGACGGCGGGAAGCGGCTGGTGCAGGAGCTGGTGCGGTTCGCGGACGATCCGCGGGTGCGGCACCGGATCGTGTTCCTGCCCGACTACGGCATGGCGATGGCTCAGAAGCTCTACCCCGGCTGCGACATCTGGCTCAACAACCCGCTGCGCCCGCTGGAAGCCTGCGGCACCTCCGGCATGAAGGCCGCGCTCAACGGCTGCCTCAACCTGTCCGTCCTGGACGGCTGGTGGGACGAGTGGTTCCAGCCCGACTTCGGCTGGGCGATCCCCACCGCGGACGGCGTCGGGACCGATCCCGACCGGCGGGACGACATCGAGGCCTCCGCGCTCTACGACCTGCTGGAGCAGCGGGTGACACCGCGCTTCTACGAGCGCGGGGAGCACGGACTGCCCGACCGGTGGATCGAGATGGTCCGCCAGACCCTGACCCTGCTCGGCCCGAAGGTGCTGGCGGGGCGCATGGTCCGGGAGTACGTCGAGCGCCTCTACACGCCGGCCGCCCACGCCCATCGCGCGATGGACCCGGCCTCGGCCCGTGAACTCGCCGCCTGGAAGGCCCGGGTGCGGGCCGCCTGGCACGCGGTCACCGTCGACCATGTGGAGACGTCCGCCGCCACCCCCACCGCGGAACTCGGCACCACCCTCGGACTGCGCGTCCGCGTCGGCCTCGGCGACCTCGGGCCCGAGGACGTCGACGTGCAGGCCGTCTCGGGGCGCGTCGACCCCGAGGACCGCATCACCGACGCGGCGACGGTCCCGCTGAAACCGGCGGGCGGACCGGACGCGGAGGGCAAGTGGGTCTACGAGGGCCCCCTCGCCCTGGACCGCACCGGGCCCTACGGCTACACGGTCCGCATCCTGCCGACCCACCGACTCCTGGCCTCCGGCGCGGAGTTGGGGTTGGTGGCGGTGCCTTCGGAGGAAGCGGTGGAGGGGGCGGGGGTGCTGCTCAGGTAGCGGTCCGCGCTGCCCGGTCCGAGCGGCGGTCGCACCGGCCGCCGCTCAGGCCGCGTCGAACGGCGCGCACAACTGCTGGAGCACCTTCCCGCAGCGCCGCGCGTACGCGTTCTGCAGCCCGCGCGCCGCCGGACCGCCCGCTCGCGCGTACCACTTGGCGGCGCGGCTGAAGGCGGAGACGGTCAGCCAGACCGTGCCGTCCCCGGTGCGGTCGACCAGGAAGAGTTCCTCGCCGCACTCCGGGTGGCCGGAAAGGGTGCCGTACGCCCAGCCCGCGCGGCGGGGTTCGTCGACCGTGTAGACGACGCGGCACGGGGCCTTGATCATGCCGGCGAGGGTGACCGTGACGTCGACGTCCGGGGCCGCGCGCTCGGCGCCGGCGTCGATGCCCACCCCGATCGCGCGGTGCATCTCCCAGGTCAGGACCGCCTCGGAGGCCCGCTGGAAGACCTTCTCGCCCTCGCCGAGGCGGGTACGGACATGCAGGGGGTGGAAGCCGGGAGGGCAGAAACCGCCGCGCCGGGTGGCGCCGACGTCGTCGTACGTGAAGTCCGTCAGAGGCATGGGAACCAAGGGTAGGGCGGTACCCGGGAATGCCTTCGTCCCGGGTACCGCCCCGCGCCAACCCCCCTCGGGTCAGCTCACGTTGACGGCGGACCAGGCCGCCGCCACCGCGTTGTACTCGGTGCTGCCGGAGCCGTACAGCGCGGCCGCCGCGGAGAGCGTGCCGGTGCGGGCCGCCTTGTAGTTCGTCGTCGACGTGAAGTACGTCGTCAGCGCCTTGTACCAGATCTGCAGCGCCTTGTCCCGGCCGATGCCGGTGACCGTGGAGCCGTTCGAGGTGGGCGAGTTGTAGCTGACACCGTTGATCGTCTTGGCGCCACTGCCCTCCGAGAGGAGGTAGAAGAAGTGGTTCGCGACGCCGGACGAGTAGTGGACGTCCTTGTTGCCGACGGTGGAGGACCAGGAGTCCGCCGAGCCGCCGTCCTTGCTCGGCTTGTCCATGTAGCGCAGCGGGGTGCCGTCGCCGTTGATGTTGATCTTCTCGCCGATGAGGTAGTCACCGACGTCGGAGGAGTTGGCCGCGTAGAACTCGACGCCCGTGCCGAAGATGTCGGAGGTCGCCTCGTTCAACCCGCCGGACTCACCGCTGTAGTTGAGACCCGCGGTGTTGGCGGTGACGCCGTGGCTCATCTCGTGACCCGCCACGTCCAGCGAGGTCAGCGGGTGGGTGTTGCCCGAGCCGTCGCCGTACGTCATGCAGAAGCAGCTGTCGTCCCAGAACGCGTTCACGTACGAACTGCCGTAGTGCACGCGGGAGTACGCGCCGACGCCGTTGTTCTTGATGCCGCTGCGGCCGAAGGTGGACTTGTAGAAGTCCCACGTCTCCTGCGCGCCGTAGGCGGCGTCCGCGGCGGCGGTCACGTCGGTGGTGGAGCTGGAGGCGGCGCCGGTGCCCCACGTGTTGGTGGTCTGCGAGAACAGCGTCCCGGTGCCGGACGTCCCGTGCTTCAGGTTGTACGTCTTGTGGCTGCCACGCGAGGCGTCGGTCAGCGTGTACGTCGTGCCCGACAGCGTGGTGGTGAGGCTGACGGTGCCCGAGTACAGCGTCTTGCCGGTGCCGGTGGCGTTCTCGATGCCCTGGTACTCGTAGAGCTTCTTGCCGGTGGCCGCGTCGGTGATGACGTGCAGCTGGTTCGGGGTGCCGTCGTCCTGGAGGCCGCCGACGATCGTCTCGTAGGCGAGGACGGGGGTGCCGTCGCCGGCCCAGATGACCTTCCGGGCACCGTCGGCGGCGGTCTTGTCCGAGCCGGCCGCCTTGGCGGCGGTCAGCGCCTGCTTCTCGGCCTTGGCGGCGGCGATCTTCGGCGTGACCGAGGCCACCTTGATGGTCGCCTTGACCGCCTTGGTGACACCCTCGGCCTTGCCGGTCGGGGAGGTGTGCACCACGAGGTCGCCGCCGAGGACCGGCAGGCCCGCGTAGGTGCGCTCGTAGCGGGTGTGGACGGTGCCGTCGGCGTCCTTGACGACGTCCTTGGCGACCAGCTTCTCCTTGGTGCCGAGGCCTATCTGCTGCGCCGTCTCGGAGACGTCGGCCTGCGCCTTCTGCAGGAGCGAGGTGCGGGCGGCTGCCGTCAGCGAGGTGGGCGCGGCGGCGAGCTGTGCCGTGCCGGTGGCGTCCGCCGGGGTCTGGGCGGACGCCGTGCCGGCGGCCAGACCGGTGCTGAGCAGCGCTCCGGCGGCGACGGCGGTGGCAATGGCGAGCGTGGTGCGCTTGTGACGCGCGTAGAGGGGGGTCACACAAGCTCCTTGTGGTGGGGGAGTCCGGCCGGCGTGGGGCGCCCGGCCGGGTTGCTGTGAAGTTGTGCGGCGGTTGTGAGGAAGAGTGACATCAGGGGCGCGTACATGTCAGGACCCCGAAAAGATGTTGGCTGAAAATCGACTGCCGGGTGAATATTGCTGGAATGTAAACGGACTTGACCTCGGTAAAAGGCCAACCAGTGGTCGGTATCGGCGTGGCAAAAAGAGGGCGCCTCCCCGGTGGGTCGAACCACCGGGGAGGCGCCCTGACGTCGGGCCCCCGCGGGGACCTGCCGGGTCGTGCGGCCTACGGGAAGGTGAGGCTCCAGCTGTTGATGTAGCCGGTGTCCTGCGCCGCCACGTCCTGCGCCTTCAACTTCCAGACACCGTTGGCCACTTCGGAGGACGCGTTGACCGTGTAGGTCGCCTGCACGTTGTCCGCCGAGTCGTTGGCGCTGGAGTTCTTCAGGCGGTACGTCGACCCGTCCGGGGCGACCAGGTCGAGCACCAGGTCACCGCGCCAGGTGTGCACGATGTCGACCGAGACCGAGAGGTTCGACGGGGCGTTGCCCGTCCGCCCGGACACGGTGACCGACGACGTGACGGCCGCCCCGTTGTCCGGAATCGACACGTCGGCCGTGTTCTCGAACGAGGTGCCGCCACCGCCGCCACCGCCCGAGCGCGCACCGACCGCGACGGCCGCCCAGGCGTCCTGCACCGCCTTGTACTCGGTGCTCGTGGCGCCGTACAGCTCACTCGCCGCCGCCAGCGTCCCGGTGCGGGCCGCCGCGTAGTTGGTGGTGGACGTGAACTTCGTGGTCAGCGCCCGGTACCAGATCTGCAGCGCCTTGTCCCGGCCGATGCCGGTGACCGGAAGACCGTCCGAGGTGGGCGAGTCGTAGCTGACGCCGTTGATGACCTTGGCGCCGCTGCCCTCGCTCAGCAGGTAGAAGAAGTGGTTGGCGGGGCCCGAGGAGTAGTGGACGTCGATCGAGCCGATCCCCGAGTACCAACTGTCCTTGGACGCGCCGTCCTTGCTCGGCTTGTCCTGGTAACGCAGCGGGGTCCCGTTGCCGTTGATGTTGATCTTCTCGCCGATGAGGTAGTCGCCGACGTCGGAGGCGTTGTTGGCGTAGAACTCGACGCCGGTGCCGAAGATGTCGGAGGTCGCCTCGTTCAGGCCGCCGGACTCGCCGCTGTAGACCAGGCCCGCGGTGTTGGCGGTGACGCCGTGGCTCATCTCGTGGCCTGCCACGTCCAGCGAGGTCAGCGGACGGGCGTTGCCGGAGCCGTCGCCGTACGTCATGCAGAAGCAGCCGTCGTCCCAGAACGCGTTCACGTACGCGTTGCCGTAGTGGACGCGGGAGTACGCGCCGACGCCGTTGTTCTTGATGCCGCTGCGACCGAAGGTGTTCTTGTAGAAGTCCCAGGTCTGCGCGGCCCCGTAGTGCGCGTCGGCGCCCGCGGTCGCGGTGTTCGACGTGGTGCCGTTGCCCCAGGTGTCGGTGGTCTGGGAGAACAGCGTGCCGGTGCCGGACGTGCCCCGGTTGAGGTTGTACGTCTTGTGGCCGCCGCGCGCGCCGTCGGTCAGCGTGTAGTTCGACCCGGACTGGGTCGTGGTGAGCGTGACCGTGCCGCTGTACTGGGTGTTGCCGGTGCCGTTCTTGATGGCCTGGTACTCGAAGAGCTTCTTGCCGGTGGCCGCGTCGGTGATGACGTGCAGCTGGTTCGGCGTGCCGTCCTCCTGGAGACCGCCGACGACCGTCTCGTACGCCAGGACCGGCTTGCCGCTCGCCGCCCAGATCACCTTGCGCGGCGCCGCGTCGGCGCTCGCCTCGGTGCCGCCCAGCGCCTTGGCGCGGGTGACGGCCTGCTTCTCGGCGGCGGCCTTGGTGATGTCCGGCGTGACGTCGGCGACCTTGATGGTCGCGTTCGTCGCCTTGATGACGCGCTGGGTGGCGCCCGACTTGGCGGTGTCGACGACCAGGTCGCCGCCGAGCACCGGCAGGCCCGCGTACGTGCGCTCGTAGCGGGTGTGCAGGGTGCCGTCGGCGTCCTTGACGACGTCACGCGGGACGAGCGTCTCCTTGGCGCCGAGGCCGATGTCCTTGGCGGTCGCCGCACCGGCCGTGTCGGCCGCGCGTATCAACTCCGCGCGCTGGGACGGGCTGAGCTTGACGGCCGCGTGGGCCTTGGACGCGGCGGGCGCCGGGGCCGGGGCGGCGGAGGCGGCGCCCGACTGGACGGCCGCGGCGAGCAGGGCGGTGACGCCGGCGAGGGCTACGGCGGCGACGCGGCGGTGCGCCATGGGGCGCTGTGCGGTGTGGGAGGTGCGTCTGCGAGAGGAACTGCTTCTCAACACTGACTCCTTCTGCGTGGCCGCGGGTCGCACGGCCAGGGGAGATCCGGACGATGGGTCGACCGTCCGGGCAGAACTGGGCCAAACGCGGAACCAGGTGCAGGCGGCCGCTCGACGAGACGGCACTGGTTCGTGCTGTCTGTGGGGTTGCTGTGAAGCGGCCGTGGGAAGCGTGCCAGTGGAGTGCGGTTTCTGTCAGGGGCGCGTCAGAAGGTTGGCCGGAAATCGTCCGTTGTTCGGTAGTTCATGTTCGCTATACGGATCCGTTGTCGGTCGGTCCGGGGAGTCGTCGTCCGCTGACCGGTGAGTCAGTGCCGGTCGGCCGCACGGACCCGCCGCCAGGGCCGATGTCCCCGTGCCAGGTCCGCCACAGCGCCGCGTACGCCCCGTCCCCCGTCACCAGCTCGTCGTGCGTGCCGAGTTCGGTCAGCAGGCCGTCCTCCATCACCGCCACCCGGTCCGCGTCATGAGCGGTGTGCAGCCGGTGCGCGATCGCGATGACGGTACGGCCTTCGAGTACGGCGGCCAGGGCTCGCTCGGTGTGCCGGGCCGTGGTCGGATCCAGCAACGCCGTCGCCTCGTCGAGGATCAGGGTGTGCGGATCGGCCAGCACGACCCGGGCCAGGGCGAGTTGCTGAGCCTGCGAGCCGTCGGTACGCCAACCACCCTCGCCCAGACCGGTGTTGAGCCCGTCGGGCAGCTCCCGCACCCAGTCGTCGGCGCCGACCGCCGCGAGCGCCGCCCACAACTCCTCGTCCGTGGCGGCCGGTTCGGCGATCAGCAGGTTCTCCCGGACCGTGCCGAGGAACACGTGGTGCTCCTGGGTGACCAGGACGACCTGGCGGCGCAGCTGCTCCGGGTCAAGGCCGACCACCGGCACCCCGCCCACCGTCACCGTGCCCTCGGTCGGCGCCTCGACGCCCGCGAGCAGCCGGCTCAGCGTGGTCTTCCCGGCGCCCGACGGCCCGACCACCGCCAGCCGCTCGCCAGGCCGCACGGTCAGGTCGACCCCGCGCAGCACCTCGCCGCCGCGCTCATAGGCGTACCGCACACCCGTCACGTCGATGCGGTCGCCGGACGGGGCCGGGGAGCCCGCCGACACCGCCCGCGGAGCCCGCGCCAGGCCCTCCACGCGGGCGAACGAGGCGCCGCCGCTCTGCAGTTGCTCGATCCGCATCAGGATCTCGTCGAGCGGGTTGCTCATGCGTTGCAGATACAGGGCCGCCGTCACCACCGCGCCCAGGCTCAGCGTGCCCTGCCCGTGCAGCACCCCGCCGATCAGCAGGACCGCGACCACCGGGATCAGATAGGAGACGTCCACCGACGGGAAGAACACCGAGCGCAGGAACAGCGTGTACATCCGGGTGCGCCGGGAGACCTCCAGCGCGTCCCGGCTCGCCGCGATCCGGCGCTTCTCCAGCCGCAGCGCCTCGACCGTGCGCGCCCCGGACGCCGTGGCCGCGAGGATCTCGGCGACGTCCGAGGTGGCCGCGCCCTCGGCGAGGTAGCCGTCGCGGGCGCGGCGCAGATACCAGCGCAGCGCGACCCAGGTGCTGACCAGACCGAGCAGCCCGCAGAGGCCGAGCAGCGGGTCGATCACGAACACCGCGCCGATCAGGAACAGCACCTGCACGCCGTTGATGAGCAGTTCGGGCCCGGCGTCGCGCAGGGTCGTGCCGACCGTCGCCACGTCCGCGGTGCCGCGCGCCGTCAGGTCCCCGGTGCCGGCCCGCTCCACGACCGCCGCGGGCAGCGCGAGCGCGCGGTCGACGAACTCCTCGCGGACGCGCGCGAGGACGCGTTCGCCGAAGCGGTGTCCTACGTAGCGGGCCCAGCGGGCCAGCAGGAGTTGGGCGACGGCGCAGAGCAGGATCCATACGGCCAGGCGGTCCACGGCGTGCACCCCGCCGCCGGCGCGGACGTCGTCGACGATTCGGCCGACCAGCCAGGGGCCGACGAGGCCTGCGGCGGCGGCCAGGGCGTTCAGGGCGAGTACGGCGGTGAAGGCTTTTGCGTCGCCGCGGATGAGGCGGGTGAGGGCTTGGCGTACGTCTTTTGGTTCGGCGACGGGGAGTTGGGCGGATGTCATCCGACGGTCTCCTCGGCGTCTGCGTCCCTTGCCACGAGGGCTCGGTAGCCCGGGTCTTCGGCCAGGAGGGTGTGGTGGGTTCCGGCGGCTGCGACCTTGCCGTCCACCAGGTAGTAGACCGTGTCCGCGTGGTCCAGGACGAGGGGGGATGTGGTGGTGACCACGGTCGTGCGGCCTTGACGGTCTTGTTTGAGGCGTTCGGCTACGCGGGCCTCTGTGTGGGCGTCCAGGGCGGAGGTCGGTTCGACCGCGAGGAGGATCTCGGGGTTGGCCAGCAAGGCCCGTACGAGTCTGATGCGTTGGCGTTGGCCGCCGGAGAGGTTGGTGGCCTGGGCGTTGATCTGGGAGGCGAGGCCGTCGGGGAGGGCGTGGAGGATGTCGTCGGCTACCGCTGTGTGGATGGCCTGCATGATGTGCGCAGCAGGGGGTGCCTGGTCTTGTTGTTCGGCGGGTGCGGGTTTGATGTGGCTGGTCGCGCAGTTCCCCGCGCCCCTAAAGGGCATACAGGCACCGTTGACCAAGGCGCCCAGGGAGCCCGTGAACAGGGTGGAGTCGTGGTCCGCCACCAGGATGTGCTGGCGGATTTGGGGGAGGGCGATCTGGTCCAGGGGGATGTCTCCCCAGGTGGCTCTCGATGGGGCGTAGCGGCCCAGTCGGTCTATTACTGCCGTCGCGTCGGACGGGCGGGCGCCTGCCAAGGCTGTGAAGTGGCCCGGGCGGATTCGGACGCCGGAGTCGGGGTCGTGGAGGGGCGACGGTTCCGCGGGGGCGTCTCGGGTGCCGGTGTCTTCCAGGGGGTCCAGGCGCAGGAAGCGGACCACTCGGCGGGCCGAGACCAGGCCTCGGCTGATCTGGTAGCCGCACTCCACCCAGAAACCCACCGGCGCCACCAGCACCGCCACATAGCCGTACACCGACACCAACTCGCCGATGCTGATGTCCCCTTGGGCGGCGAGGCGGGCCGCGAGCCAGGTGACCACGGCGAGGAAGAGGGTGGGGAGGCCGACGCCGAGTGCCTGGACCCAGCTGGTCACCGCGCCGACGCGGTAGCCCTGTCGGCGCAGGTGCTGGGAGTCGGTGCGGAAGGCGTCCGCGAACAGGCCCTTGCCGCCGAGGCCGTTGAGGACGCGCAGGCCGCCGGCGAGGTCGGCGATCCGGGCCGTCAGCACGCCCTGCCGGTCCCGGTACTCGGTCTCCGCGCCCTGGAGGCGGGTGAGCAACGGGCCGACGATCAGGACGATCACCGGGATGCCGAGCAGGACGACCGCGGCGATCAACGTCGAGACGGACAGCAGGAGTCCGGCGACCGCGAGGTAGGCGACGATCGCGCCGACCCCCGGCCCGACCACCGTCAGCGACATGCTGATCGTCTGGACGTCGCCCACGCCGATCGTGACGACCTCCCCGGCTCCCACCCGGCGGGGCAGCGCGGCGCCGAGGCGGACCGCCTGGCCGACGACCACCTTCACCGTGCGGAAGTTGGCGTCCATCCGTACGCGTGTCATCGTGCGGTGCCGCATCAGACCCAGCCAAGCGTTGACCGCTCCCACTCCGAGGAGGGCCGCCGTCCAGCCCACCAGCGCCGGGTAGTCACCCGGCACCAGCCCCTCGTCGATCGCCCGGGACAGCAGATACGGCGTGGCCGCGAGCAGCACCATCCACGCGCTGCCCAGCACGGCCCCGGCCAGCGACCGGCCCGGCTGACAGCGCACCAGCCACCACAGGAAGCGGCCACCGCCCCGGTTGTCGGGCTCGCCCGGATCCTCGTACGCGTCGATCATCCGTTGCCGGCCCCTTCGACCACTGTCACGCGAGACTGTCCCGCCACGCCCGGTGCAGATCCGCGAACCGGCCCGTGCCCGCGATGAGTTCGGCCGGGCTGCCGTCCTCGACGATCCGGCCGTGTTCCATGACCAGGACCCGGTCGGCGATCTCGACGGTCGACAGGCGGTGTGCGATGACCACGGCCGTGCGCCCTTGCAGGACCGTCGACATCGCGCGCTGCACGGCCCGTTCGCCCGGGACGTCGAGGGAGCTGGTCGCCTCGTCCAGGATCAGCACGGCCGGGTCCGCGAGCAACGCCCGTGCGAACGCGACGAGTTGGCGCTGCCCGGCGGAGATGCGGCCGCCTCTTTTGCGTACGTCCGTGTCGTAGCCGTCGGGCAGGGCCTCGATGAAGTCGTGCGCGCCGATCGCCTTCGCGGCCCGCTCGATCTGTTCGCGGCTCGCGTCGGGGCGGCCGATGGCGATGTTCTCGGCGACCGTGCCGGAGAACAGGAACGCCTCCTGCGTCACCATCACCACCCCGCGCCGCAGTTCGGGCACGGACAGCTCGCGCAGGTCGACGCCGTCCAGCAGGACCTGTCCGGCGGAGGGGTCGTAGAAGCGGGCGAGCAGCTTGGCCAGGGTGGACTTGCCGGCGCCGGTGGTGCCGACGACGGCGACCGTCTGCCCGGCCGGGAGGGTCAGGTCGAAGGCCGGCAGGACCTCGCCGCCGGTGCGGTAGCCGAAGCGGACACCGTCGAAGACGACCTCGCGGCCCGGGTGTTCGCTCTCCAGGGCCGGCAGTTCGACGGGCGAGGAGGGTTCCGGCACGGACGGCGTCTGCGCCAGCAGCCCGGCGATCTTCTCCAGGGAGGCCGCCGCCGACTGGTAGGAGTTGAGGAACATGCCGAGCCGGTCGATCGGGTCGTACAGGCGGCGCAGATACAGCACCGCGGCGGCCAGCACGCCGAGTTCGAGGGAACCGCTCGCCACCCGGTAGGCGCCCCACAGGACGATTCCCGCGACCGCCGTGTTGGCGACCAGGCGGGAGCCGACGACGTAACGGGCCATCTCCAGGAGCGCGTCGCCGTTCGAGCGCTCGTGATTGCGGTTCAGCACCCGGAAGTCGGTGTCGTTCGCGGCCTCGCGGCGGAAGGCGCGCACCGGCCGGATGCCGTTCATCGTCTCGACGAACTTGACGATCACGGCCGCGATCGCCGTGGACCGCACCCGGTACACGCGGACCGCGCGCCGTTGGTAGACGCGGACCAGGAGGTAGAGGGGTACGAAGGACGCCACCGCGAGGGCGCCGACGCCGAGGTCGAGCCAGAGCAGCATCACCGAGATGTAGACGAAGGACAGGATGACCGTGATCAGTTCCTGGAGGCCCTCGTTCAGCAGCTCGCGCAGGGACTCGACGTCCGTGGTGGAGCGGGAGATCAGCCGGCCCGAGGTGTAGCGCTCGTGGAAGTCGATGCTGAGCGCCTGCGCGTGTCGGAAGATCCGGCCGCGCAGGTCGAGCAGCACGTCCTGGTTGACGCGGGCCGAGGCGATGATGAACGCGTACTGCAGTCCGCCGGAGATCAGCGCGCACAGCAGATAGCCCACGGCCACCGCGATCAGCGGTCCGTGGTCGGCGCGCCGGAACGCCGGCACCGCGCTGTCGATCGCGTACGCCACCAGCAGCGGGCCCGCCTGGACGGCCGCCTGCTGGACGAGCAGCAGGAAGCTGGTGAACGCGACGCGCGCCTTCATGGGGGCGAGCAGGGAGCGCAGCAAGGTCGAGGTGGCGCCCGGGGGAGTGGGCAGGACGTCGCGGTCGAAGGGGTCGGTGACCTTGGAGTCCCCGGGGCGGGGCAGGTCCGGTTCGTCGTCCGCCGCCGGGACGGAGGAGGTGGTCGGGGCCGTCATCGGTCGTCCTCCGCTTCGTCGGTCCCGGACATGAGGTGGGCGTACTCGGCGTTCGTGCGCAGCAGTTCCTGATGCGTGCCGACGGCGGTGATCCGGCCGCCGGAGAGCAGGGCGACCCGGTCGGCGAGCAGGACCGTGGAGGGGCGGTGGGCCACGATGAGCGCGGTGGTGTCCGCGAGGACCTCCCGCAGCGCGGCCTCGACGGCGGCCTCGGTGTGCACGTCCAGCGCGGACAGCGGGTCGTCCAGGACCAGGAACCCGGGTCTGCCCACCACCGCCCGCGCCAGCGCGAGGCGTTGCCGCTGACCGCCCGACAGACTCAGGCCCTGCTCGCCGACCTGCGTGTCGGTGCCCTGCGGGAGCGCGTGCGCGAAGTCGGCCTGTACGACCGAGAGCGCGCGGTTCAGCTCGGCCGCGCCCGCCTCGTCGTCGGCGCCCATGAGCACGTTCTCCCCGACGCTCGCCGAGAACAGCGTCGGCTCCTCGAAGGCGACGGCGACCCGGGAGCGCAGCTCCTCCCTGGACATGGCGGTGATGTCCTCGCCGTCCAGGGTGATGTGTCCCTCGGTCACCTCGTGCAGCCGCGGCACGAGCGCGGTCAGCGTCGTCTTGCCGCTGCCCGTGGACCCGACTAGCGCCATGGACTCGCCGGGGCGGATGTGCAGGTCTATCCGGTCCAGCACGGGCGCGGACCCGGGCTCGGCGTCGGGGTATCGAAACCGGACTCCACGGAACCGGATGCCGCGCTCGCGCTCGCTCTTCGTCGGCGGGGCAGTGGCGGATGCGCTCGACTCGCCCTGCTGTTGCTGCTGTTCCTGCCGTTCCTGCTGTTCGGGGCGTTCGTCCATCACCTCGAAGTACCGCTCCGTGGCCGTCGCCGCCTCCTGGCTCATCGCCAGCAGGAAGCCGATGGAGTCCACCGGCCAGCGCAGGGCGAGGGCGGTCGACAGGAAGGCGACCAGGGTGCCCGCCGACAGATCGCCGTCGGCGACCTGGACCGTGCCCAGGACCAGGGCCGCGCCGATCGCCATCTCGGGGAGCGTCACGATGACGCCCCAAATGGCGGCCAGCAGCTGCGCCTTGCTCAGTTCGGTGCCGCGCAGGGTGTGCGACAGCTTGCGGAACGCCAGGGCCTGGCTGCGGTGCCGGCCGAACCCCTTGATGATGCGGATGCCGAGCACGCTCTCCTCGACGACCGTCGTCAGATCGCCGACCTGGTCCTGCGCGCGCCGCGCCACCAGCGCGTACTTCTTCTCGAAGACCACGCAGGTGACGATCACCGGGATCGCGGGACCCAGGATCACCAGCCCCAGCGTCCAGTCCTGGAGCAGCATGATGATCACGCCGACCAGGATCGTCACCCCGTTGACCAGCAGGAAGGTCAGCGGGAAGGCGAGGAACATGCGCAGCAGCATCAGGTCCGTGGTGGCCCGGGACAGCAACTGGCCCGAGGCCCACCGGTCGTGGAAGGCGACCGGCAGCCGCTGCAGATGTCCGTACAGATCCGCCCGCATCTCCGCCTCGACGTGCGACAGCGGGCGCGCCACCATCCACCGCCGCAGCCCGAACAGCAGCGCCTCCGCGACCCCGAGCAGCAGCAGGTACAGCGCGCCGAGCCACACCCCGGCCGGATCCCGGTCGGCCACCGGTCCGTCGACCATCCACTTCAGCACCAGCGGGATCACGAGCCCCGTACAGGAGGCCAGCACGGCGACGAACGCGGCGGTGAACAGCCGCACCCGCACGGGCCGGACGTAGGGCCATAGACGCAGCAGTGTGCGCACGGTGGACCGCTCCCCGGTCACCGTGCCTTCCTCGGTGGTCGAACGTGTAGTGGACATCGTCAGTGAGCCTACGGACCGGCACTGACAACGCCCAGCGAGTTTTGGCCGGACCCTGATCGGCCGCTGGACCTACGACCTGCGCGTTCGAGGAGTCGTACAGGACCGCAGGGGAGGGGGAGCCGGCCGGTAGGAGGCCGGCATCAACCGATCGGTTGATGTCCCTTCGAGCGCGACGGGCGATGTGGCGGATGCCCGCTCCCCGGGACGCTGAAGCCATGTCCGTCATCGAAGTCACCGAACTGCGCAAGACCTACGGCGGCCGGCCCGTCGTCGACGGCGTCTCCTTCGCCGTCGAGGAGGGCGAGATCTTCGGGATCCTCGGCCCCAACGGCGCCGGCAAGACCACCACCGTCGAGTGCGTCGAGGGACTGCGCGTCCCCGACGCAGGGCGCGTCCGCGTCACCGGCCTCGACCCGATCGCCGACCACGAGCAGGTCGCCCGTGTCCTCGGCGCCCAGCTCCAGGAGAGCGAACTCCAGGCCAAGCTGACCGTCCGCGAGGCGCTGGAGCTGTACGCCTCCTTCTACCCGAGCCCGCTGGACTGGGGCCCGCTGGCCGAACGCCTCGGCCTGACCGCGAAGCTCACCACCCGCTTCGCGAAGCTCTCCGGCGGCCAGAAGCAGCGCCTGTTCATCGCGCTCGCCCTCATCGGCAACCCCCGGATCGTCGTCCTCGACGAACTCACCACAGGGCTGGACCCGCGGGCCCGCCGCGACACCTGGCAGCTCATCGAGGACGTGCGCGCGGGCGGGGTCACCGTCCTGCTCGTCACCCACTTCATGGAGGAGGCACAGCGCCTGTGCGACCGGATCGCCGTGATCGACCAGGGCCGGGTGGCCGCCCTGGACACCCCGGACGGCCTGATCCGGCGCTCGGCCGGCTCCACCGTCATCAGCTTCACGCCCTCCGCGCCGCTGGACGAGGGTGACCTGAACGCGCTGCCCGCGCTCGTGTCGGTCGAGTACAAGGACAGCCGGATCACGCTCTCCGGCACCGACGAGACCGTCAACGCGGTCATCACCCTGCTCGCCCGCCGGCACATCACCGCCCACCAACTCCGCGTGTCCGAAGCCACGTTGGACGACGCCTTCCTGGACCTGACGGAGGTCTCCGCATGAACACCGCCGTCCTGCGCACCGAGTTGCGTCTCTTCCGGCGTGAACCGGGCGCCCTCTTCTGGATCCTGTTCTTCCCGACCATCCTCCTGGTGATCCTGGGTTCCATCCCGTCCTTCCGCCACCACCAGGCGGACCTGGGCGGGCTGCGCACGGTCGACGTGTACGTCCCGGTCGCCGTCCTGCTCGGCATGATCGTCGGCGCGCTCCAGTCGATGCCGCAGAACCTCACCGGCTACCGCGAGCGCGGCATCCTGCGCCGCATGTCCGCCACCCCGGTCCGCCCGTCCGCGCTGCTGTCCGCGCAGATGCTGGTCTACGGCGGGGCGGCCCTGGTCTCCGCCCTGTGCGCGCTGATCGTCGGCCGGCTCGCCTTCGACGTACGGCTGCCGCAGCAGGCCTTCGGCTATCTGCTCGCCCTGGTCCTCGCGATCCTGGCCGCGCTCGCGCTGGGCGCGGTGGTCTCGGCGCTGTCCCGCACCACGAAGATCGCGGGCGCCATCGGTTCCGCGGTGTTCTTCCCGATGATGTTCTGCGCGGGCGTGTGGATCCCCGTGCAGGCCATGCCGGACACTCTCGCCCGGATCGTCGGCTACACGCCCTTCGGCGCCGCGGCCGAGGCCCTGAACCGGGCGGCGGCGGGCGACTGGCCGGGCTGGACCCACCTGGGCGTGCTGGTCGCCTGGACCGTGCTCCTGACGGCCGGCGCCGCGCGCTGGTTCCGCTGGGAGTAGGGGAGGCGGCCGTGCAGACTGGGGAGATGACCACGAAGGACCGGCAGATCGAGCGGCGCTGGGAGCAACTGCACACCTGGGGTCCGTACGGTCTGCTCGGGATCGGTGTCGTCCTCGCGCTCGCCTCCTCCGGTCTCTTCGACTACACCGCCGCCCAGTGGTACACCGGCTGGGCCCTGGTCGGTGCCGCGGTCGTCCTCCAGCTGTGGTGGCACGGCACCCGCTCTCGGCGGCCCGGACGCGGCCGGATCCCGTCCCGCGCGGGGACCGCGTACTACGTCATCCGCTGGGCCCTCGCCTTCGCCCTCGCCTGGATCGACCCGTTCTTCGCGTTCTACGCAGCCGCCGGCTACATGGACGCCGACGAACTGATCCCCGGCAAGGCGCGGCAGCGGCTCGGACTGCTCGCCAGCGCGGTCACCGTGGCCGGCGCGCAGTCCGGCGGGCTGCCGCTGCGCAGCCCGGTCCAGTGGATCCTCTTCGCCGCGCTCGTGGCCGCCAACTCCGGCCTGCAGATGGCGGTCGCCCATCTCCAGGAGCAGGAGACCCAGCGCTCCCACGAACGTGGCGAGACCATCACCGAACTCGAACGCACCAACACCGCCCTGCAACAGGCCCTCGACGAGAACGCCGCCCTGCACGCCCAACTCCTGCTCCAGGCGAGGGAGGCCGGGGTCGCCGACGAGCGCCGCCGGCTGGCCGCCGAGATCCACGACACCATCGCCCAGGGCCTGACCGGCATCATCGCCCAGCTCCAAGTCGTCGCGAACGCACCCGACTTGGAGACCGCCCGCACCCATCTCGACCGCGCCTCCACCCTCGCCCGGCACAGCCTCGGCGAGGCCCGCCGCTCCGTGCAGAACCTCGCGCCCATGGCCCTGGAGAACGACGGACTGCCCGAGGCACTGAAGAACACGGTCGCCGAGTGGGGCGAACGCACCGGCGTCCGCGCCGAGTTCACCGTCACGGGCACCGCCGAGCAGCTCCACGACGAGGTCTCGGCGACCCTGCTGCGCATCGCCCAGGAGGCCCTGTCGAACGCCGCCCGGCACGCGCACGCCACCCGTGTCGGCGTGACCCTCACCTTCCTGGGCTACGAGGTGATCCTCGACATCCGCGACGACGGCGAGGGCTTCGACCCGCTCGCCCTGCCCGCACGCACCCGCGCCGGCGGCTTCGGCCTCGACGGCATGCGGGCCCGCGCCGAACGCATCGCCGGCACCCTCACGATCGAGACCGAGCCGGGGCACGGCACGGCCCTGTCGGCTCGCGTACCGTTGGTCCGCCATGAGTGACGAACCCCAGATCTCCCCTGCCGAACCCCAGATCTCCGTGCTGATCGTCGACGACCATCCCGTCGTACGCGACGGTCTGCGCGGCATGTTCGAGTCCGCGCCCGGCTTCCGAGTCCTGGGCGAGGCCGCCGACGGCGTCGAGGCCGTGGAGCGGGCCGCCGCCCTCGACCCGGACGTCATCCTGATGGACCTGCGCATGCCGGGCGGCGCGGGAGTCGACGCCATCCGCGAGCTGACCCGCCGCGCCGCCCGCGCGAAGGTGCTCGTCCTGACGACGTACGACACCGACTCCGACACCCTGCCCGCGATCGAGGCCGGCGCGACGGGCTACCTCCTCAAGGACGCCCCGCGCGACGAGCTCTTCACCGCCGTCCGCGCGGCGGCGGCAGGCCGTACGGTCCTGTCGCCCGCCGTCGCCTTCCGCCTGGTCTCCGCGGTCCGCACCCCCAAGGCACCCGGCAACGAGCCCCTCTCCACCCGCGAACGCGAGGTCCTGGCCCTGGTCGCCAAGGGCACCTCCAACCGCGAGATCGCCCGCGAACTCTTCATCAGCGAGGCGACCGTGAAGACCCATCTCACCCACCTGTACGGCAAGTTGGGCGTGAACGACCGCGCGGCGGCGGTGGCGACGGCGTACGAGCGGGGCATTCTCGGCTAGTTCGGGTACTAGCTCGGGTAGGGGAGAAGACCGGAGGCGATCCGCTCCCAGGCCGCCTTCAGCTCGGCGAGCAACTCCGGCTTGTCGGGGGCGAGATCGGCCTGCTCGCGCACGTCCGCGCCGAGGTCGAAAAGATGGTCGTCGCCGTCGGAGTCCTGGTAGTACTTCCAATCGCCGCGCCGCAGCGCCCGGTTGGCCCGCACCCGCCAGAACAGGTCCCGCTCGGGCAGTTCCTCGCCCTTGAGCAGATAGCCCGCGAAGCTCGTGCCGTCCAGCGGGTACGCCGGGTCGGGGCGGGCGCCGGCCAGCTCCAGGAAGGTCGCGGTCCAGTCGGGCGAGAAGTTCGGTTCGTGGCTGACCTGGTTGCCGTCGATCCGGTGCGGCCAGCGCACGATGGTCGGCACCCGGATGCCGCCCTCCTGGAGCACGAACTTCTCGCCGCTCAACGGCCAGAGGTACGACCAGCGTTCGCCGCCGTTGTCGCTGGCGAAGTACACCAGCGTGTGCTCCTCCTGCCCTGACCGGCGCAGCGCGGCGAGCACCTCGCCGACGGCCGCGTCGAGGCTCTGCACCATCTCCGTGTACTTGGCGACAGAGCCGCCGTCGTAGTGGTTGAGCGCGTTGGAGACCTCGGCCTGGTTCTTCGCGGCCCGGATCTTCGCCGCGATCTCGGCGCCGGTCTCCTCGTCGCCCTCCGCGAGCCAAGGCCAGTGCGGGGTGGTGAAGTTGAGGTTCAGCAGCCAGGGCCGGTCGTGCTCGCGGCCGACGTACTCCACCGCCCGCTCGGTCAGCACCTCGGTGTAGTAGCGCAGGTCCTGAAAGGTCGCGTCGCCCTCGTAGAGGTCGTAGTCGCCGAGCTGCCCCAGCTTGGAGAAGTACTCAAGGACGCCCCCGTGGTTGCCGAAGAACTCGTCCCAACCCGACTTGGTGGGGCTGTAGTCGGGCAGCCAGCCGCAGTGCCACTTGCCGATGAGGGCGGTGGAGTAGCCGGCCTTCTTCAACAGCGAGGCCAGGGTGGGGTGGTGGGGGTCGAGCCCCTGCGTCCGGCTGGCGATCGGCTCGGCGAGACCGCCCGGCGTACGCCCCGGATAGCGCCCGGTGTACAGGCTGAACCGGGTCGGCGAGCAGGTCGCCGAGCCCGAGTACGCGTCGGTGAACCGCACGCCCTGCCGGGCCAGCCGGTCCAGGTTCGGCGTCTTGATGTGCGGGGCGCCGTAGGAGGAGAGGTCGGCCCAGCCGAGGTCGTCGCCGAGGATGACGAGAAGGTTGGGACGCTTGCCGGAGGCGGCGGGGCGGGCCTTGAAGGGGCGTTCGGCGGGGGCCGGTTCGGCGGCCTCGGCGGTGGCGGCCGTACCGGCGACGGCGGTCACGGCACCGCCGCCGACAAGGCCACCGAAGGCACGGCGGGATATCTCAGGCATACGCAGCAGTCGATCAGCGAGCCCGGTCCGCTCGCCAGTGATCCGGCCCGGAGTTCATGTACCTGCAATATGCATCCGCAATCGCGCTCACCCCACCACCCGCAACAACAGCACCGCCCGCGCCGGCACAGTGATCGCCGCCCCCGCCCGGTGCACCACCCCCGGCGCCTCCCCCTGCTCCTCCTTGGACGTGTCGACGACCACCTCGTACCGCTCCGCCCACGGCGACCCCGGCAGCACGAAGCTCACCGGCCGGTCCCCGGCGTGCAGGACGGCGAGGAAGCTGTCGTCGATGATCGGGTCGCCGCGTTCGTCGCGGCCGGGGATGTCGCGTCCGGAGAGGTACATGCCGAGCGTGGCGGCGGGCGCGTACCAGTCCCGTTCCGTCATCTCCGTGCCGCGGGCCGTGAACCAGGCCAGGTCGCGCAGGCCGTCCACGCCGTGCGCGCGGCCGGAGAAGAAGGCGCGGCGGCGCAGCACCGGGTGCCGGTGGCGCAGGTCGATCAAGCGGGCGGTGAGGTCGGTCAGGGCCCGCCAGCCGGGGTCGTCCAGCAGGCTCCAGTCGACCCAACTGATCTCGTTGTCCTGGCAGTACGCGTTGTTGTTGCCCCGCTGTGTGCGCCCCAGTTCGTCGCCCGCGACCAGCATCGGCACGCCCGTCGACAGCAGCAGCGTGGTCAGCAGGTTCCGCAACTGCCGTCGCCGCAGCGCCCGTACGCGCTCGTCGTCGCTCTCGCCCTCGGTGCCGCAGTTCCAGGACCGGTTGTCGTCGGTGCCGTCCCGGTTGCCCTCGCCGTTCGCCTCGTTGTGCTTGCGTTCGTAGGACACCAGGTCCCGCAGGGTGAAACCGTCGTGCGCGGTCACGAAGTTGACCGACGCGTACGGCCGCCGGCCGCCCCACGCGTACAGGTCGCTGGAGCCCGACAGGCGGTAACCGAGATCCCGCACGTCGGGCAGCGCGCCGCGCCAGAAGTCCCGTACGGCGTTGCGGTAACGGTCGTTCCACTCCGTCCACAGGGGCGGGAACGCGCCCACCTGGTAGCCCCCGGAGCCCACGTCCCACGGCTCGGCGATCAGCTTCACGCGGCGCAGCACCGGGTCCTGCGCGATGACCGCGAGGAACGGGGAGAGCATGTCGACGTCGTGCATCGAGCGGGCCAGCGCCGCCGCGAGGTCGAAGCGGAAACCGTCGACGCCCATCTCGGTCACCCAGTAGCGCAGGGAGTCGGTGATGAGGCGGAGCACGTGCGGTTGCACGACGTGCAGGGTGTTGCCGCAGCCGGTGTAGTCGGCGTAGCGGCGGGCGTCGGACTGGAGGTGGTAGTAGCCGCGGTTGTCGATGCCCTTGAGGGAGAGGGTGGGGCCCTGTTCGCCCGCCTCGGCCGTGTGGTTGTAGACGACGTCGAGGATGACCTCGATGCCGGCCGCGTGCAGCGCGCGGACCATCCGCTTGAACTCGCCGACCTGCTGTCCCGTCGTACCGGAGGCCGCGTACCCGGCGTGCGGGGCGAAGTAGCCGATGGAGTTGTAGCCCCAGTAGTTCTTCAGGCCGCGGCGCAGCAGGTGGTCCTCGTGCGCGAACTGGTGCACCGGCAGCAGCTCCACCGCCGTCACGCCCAGCTTGACCAGGTGCTCGATGGCCGCCGGGTGCGCCAACCCGGCGTAGGTGCCGCGGAGTTCCTCCGGTATCTCCGGGTGCAGGGCGGTGAAGCCGCGCACGTGGAGCTCGTAGATGACGGAGTCCGCCCACGGGGTCTTGGGGCGGCGGTCGTCCTCCCACTCGTCGTCGTCGTGGACGACGACACCCTTGGGGACGAACGGCGCCGAGTCGCGGTCGTCGCGGACGGTGTCGGCGACCTGCTGCTGCGGCCAGTCCCGGACATGCCCGTACACCTCGGGCGGCAGCCCGAAGTCGCCGTCCACCGCGCGCGCGTACGGGTCCAGGAGCAGCTTCGCCGGGTTCCAGCGGCCGCCGGTCCACGGGTCCCAGCGGCCGTGCACCCGATAGCCGTAGCGCTGTCCGGGCAGCACGCCCGGCACGAAGCCGTGCCAGATCTCGTGCGTCAGCTCGGTCAGCCGGGCCCGTGTCTCCTTGCCCCGCTCGTCGAAAAGGCACAGTTCGACGGCCTCCGCCCCGCCCGCCCACAGCGCGAAGTTGGTGCCCGTCACCCCGTCGGTGCCCACCCGGTACCGGGCCCCCAACGGCATCGGCGCACCGGGCCGCACGGGCACGCCCGGCGTCCTGCGCCGGGACCCGTTCACCACGGCGGCCGGAGCTACGAGCTCCGCTGCCACCGCTTCCTGCTCGGCTGCGCTGGACACCTGTCAGCCTCCCACGGCTCGTGGAACGACGGGGAAAGGGGCGTACGGCGTCCCGACCGGACGTGCCCTCTCCCGTCGTCCTCCCCACTGTTCTGCCCAGAGCTTGCGTCGCACTCACGTTTCCCTTGGCGACCCCTGTCGTTGTCACGCCGTGAGGCATGCACACGGGCGCGCTCGGCGCGCGGGGGCCGCGCTGGCCGCCCTACTGACCTGGGCAGGACTGCTGGCCGGAGCCGCCGGCTGCTCCGCGGACGCCGACGGCGGCATCGACATCGGCGGGGCCTTCGGCAAGGCCCCCGCCCCGGAGGACGTCATCCGCGTCTCCCCGGACGACGCGAGCAAGGGCGTCACCCCCGAGGAGACCCTTCGCGTACGGGTGCCCAGCGGGCGCCTGGAGTCGGTGCGGGTCGTCAAGGCGCAGGACGCGCAGGAGTCGGAGGTCGCGGGGCACATCTCCGACGACGGCCTGCGCTGGGAACCCGACGAACCCAGGCTCGCCCTTGCCGCCAAGTACACGGTCGACGCGGTCGCCCTCGACGGCCACGGCCGCCGCTCGGCCCGCCACACCACCTTCACCACGTACGTCCCCGACGAGCGCTTCATCGGGTACGTCACCCCCGAGAACCGCTCCGTCGTCGGCACCGGCATGATCGTCTCCCTGGAGTTCAACCGGGAGATCGACAACCGTGGCGCCGTCGAGCGCGCCGTCCACGTCACCTCCCGCCCGGCCACCGAGATCCGCCCGCACTGGTTCGGCAAGGACCGCCTCGACTTCCGCCCCGAGAAGTACTGGAGGCCCGGCACCCGCGTCACCGTCTCCCTGCGGCTGCGCGACGTCGAGGGCGCGAGCGGGGTCTACGGACTCCAGTACAAGACGTTCTCCTTCACCGTCGGCCGCAGCCAGGTCTCCCTGGTCGACGCGGCCCGGCACACCATGCAGGTGCGGCGGGACGGCGAGCTGCTGGCCACCGTGCCCATCACGGCCGGGGCGCCCAAGACCACCACCTACAACGGCAAGATGGTGGTGACCGAGATGCTCGACGTGACCCGCATGAACAGCCGCACGGTCGGTTTCGGCGGCGAGTACGACATCCCCGACGTGCCGCACGCCATGCGCCTGACCGACTCGGGCACCTTCCTGCACGGCAACTACTGGGCGCCCAGCGCTCCTGGACGCGTCAACGTCAGCCACGGGTGCGTGGGGCTCAGGGACGTGAAGGGCGGCGGCTCCGACACCCCGGCGGGCTGGTTCTTCGACCGCAGCCTGATCGGGGACGTCGTCGAGGTCGTGCACAGCAACGACAAAAAGGTCGCTCCCGACAACGGGCTCGGAGGGTGGAACATGGGTTGGAAGGAGTGGAAAGCGGGCAGTGCGCTCAAGTGACCCGGTGAGGGGCCGGGTCGGGGGAGCGTGTCGGGGAAGCGGGCGAAGGTCGATGTTGCTACTGAACGGTGACCTTCGGCTCACAACTTCCCCAAAACCTTGCGGTTAATATGCGCCAATGTGCGCGTCGGACGCGCCGGGGTGCGGGCCTGACCAGGCCCGGCGAGGGGAGAACGAGTTGAACGTGCGGCCGATATCGGGGGCGTCGGTTGACGCACGCGGACGTGGGAGCAGAAAACTGCCGGCGCTGGTTCTTGGAGTGCTGCTGGTGACTCTCACCGCGTGTGGCGGAGGAGGATCGGACTCCGGTTCGGGGTCGGGGGACAGCAAGGGCAAGGACGCGGCGAGCACCGCGGAGACGAAGCAGTCGGAGGCGGTCGTCGCGATCGCCCCGAAGGACGGCGCGAAGTCCGTCGACACCAACGGCGCTCTGAAGATCAGCGCCAGCAAGGGCACCTTGACGCAGGTCGAGGTCAAGGACGCCAAGGGCACCGCGATATCCGGCAAGATCGCCGCCGGCGGGGCGAGTTGGACGCCCTCCACCCACCTGGCCGCGGCCACCAAGTACACGGTGCACGCGGTCGCCAAGGACGCCAAGGGCCGGGTCGCCGCCGAGGACTCCAGCTTCACCACGCTGACGCCGGCGAACACCTTCATCGGCAACTTCACTCCCGAGGACGGCTCCACGGTCGGCGTCGGGATGCCGTTCTCGATCCGCTTCACCCGGGGCATCACCAACCCGGAGGACGTGAAGAAGGCGATCAGCATCACGACCTCGCCGGCCGTCGACGTCGAGGGCCACTGGTTCGGCAACGACCGTCTCGACTTCCGCCCGGAGAAGTACTGGAAGTCCGGCACCAAGGTCACCGTCAAGCTCTCCCTCGACGGTGTCGAGGGCCGGTCGGGCGTCTACGGCAAGCAGTCCAAGACGGTCAAGTTCACCATCGGCCGCAACCAGGTCTCCGTCGTGGACGCCAAGAAGCACACGATGAAGGTCACGCAGGACGGCAGGACCATCAAGACCATCCCGGTCACCACCGGCAAGCCCGGCTACGACACCTGGAACGGCCAGATGGTCATGAGCCAGAAGCTCGAAGTGACCCGGATGAACGGCGAGACGGTCGGCTACGGCGGCGAGTACGACATCAAGGACGTCCCGCACGCCACCCGCCTCACCGACTCCGGCACCTTCATCCACGGCAACTACTGGGGCGGCGGCGCCTTCGGCAACTACAACGCCAGCCACGGCTGCATCGGCCTCCAGGACGTCAAGGGCGGCTGGAGCAAGACCGTGTCGGCCGCGTGGTTCTTCAACCACTCGATCCTCGGCGACGTCGTGGTCGTGAAGAACTCCAACGACGCGACCGTGGCGCCCGACAACGGGCTCAACGGCTGGAACATGTCGTGGGCGAAGTGGACGTCGTGACGCTCTCCTAGAGACGTTCCTCCGGAGACGTTCGGGGCCCGGTGCTGTGACCCACAGCACCGGGCCCCTTGTCGTTAGCGCCGGTTAACCTGCTGGCATGACCGTGAATCTCGAAGTCGCCGAGGGCGTCGGCACGATCCGTCTCGACCGCCCGCCGATGAACGCGCTGGACGTCGCCACGCAGGACCGGCTCAAGGAGCTGGCCGAGGAGGCGACCCGGCGCGAGGACGTACGGGCCGTGGTGATCTACGGCGGGGAGAAGGTGTTCGCGGCCGGGGCGGACATCAAGGAGATGCAGAACATGGACCACACCGGGATGATCCTGCGGGCGCGTGCGCTCCAGGACTCGTTCACGGCGGTGGCCCGGATCCCCAAGCCGGTGGTCGCGGCCGTGACGGGGTACGCGCTGGGCGGCGGCTGCGAGCTCGCGCTCTGCGCGGACTTCCGGATCTGCGCCGACAACGCCAAGCTCGGCCAGCCCGAGATCCTGCTCGGACTGATCCCGGGCGCGGGCGGCACCCAGCGCCTGGCCCGGCTGATCGGCCCGTCCAAGGCGAAGGACCTGATCTTCACGGGCCGGATGGTCAAGGCGGACGAGGCGTTGACGCTGGGTCTGGTGGACCGGGTGGTGCCGGCCGACGAGGTGTACACCGCCGCGCACACCTGGGCGGCGAAGCTGGCGCAGGGGCCGGCGCTCGCGCTGCGGGCCGCGAAGGAGTCGATCGACACCGGTCTGGAGACGGACATCGAGACCGGGCTCGCGGTCGAACGGAACTGGTTCGCGGGCCTGTTCGCCACGGAGGACCGGGAGCGGGGGATGCGGAGCTTCGTGGAGGAGGGGCCCGGCAAGGCGAAGTTCCTCTGAACCCCTTGCAATTGACGCGGTGTCTGATTCGGGTCCCTCGATGGGGCGGATTATGGGAGCCTTAATCCAACCTTAAATCTGTCTTGTCGAGGGAGTCCGTCGATTGCCTCCAGCAGAGCCGTCACCGCAGCTCAGACGGGCCGTCAGGACACCCGAACTGCCTGTGACATATGCCGAACGCCCCAATCGGAACGGCGGGTTCCGGGGGGCGTATTCCAGCGGAACGGCCCCGGAGGGCGCGGTCGGCGGCCATGATGGAGGCATGGCGGGGCTGGAGGGCATGGAACAGCCGCGGGGAAACGGCCGTGCGACCGCGGCGCGTTGGTCGCCCGCGGTCGAGGACGAACGGGCGCTGAAGGCGCTGGAGTTGTTCGGAAACCCGACCGAGGCCGAGGTCCCCCTGCCGTCCCGCCCCGAGTCCGCCGCGACGGCGCGCCGCTTGGCCCAGGTGGTCGTCCTCCGCCAATGGGGCCTCACCCCGAAGCTGACGGAAGACGCGGTCTTACTCGTCTCCGAACTCGTCGGCAACGCCGTCCGCCATACCGGCGCCCGGGTCTTCGGCCTCCGCATGCGCCGCCGCCGGGGCTGGATCCGCATCGAGATCCGCGACCCCTCCCGAGGCCTTCCCTGTCTGATGCCGGTCCAGGAAACGGACATCAGCGGCCGAGGCCTGTTCCTCGTCGACAAACTCTCGGACCGCTGGGGCGTCGACCTCCTGCCCCGCGGCAAAACGACCTGGTTCGAGATGAGGGTGGCGGACCGTTGAGTCTTCCAGCCCGTCCGGCGTTTGAGGACGAGGCCCTTTAGAGGCCGATCGGGGTCCGGGGCGGAGCCCCGGCGGGGTCGAAGGGGCAGATGGCGCCCTTGCGGTCAAGTCCCACCAGACCGGCCGTAC
>NZ_JBSFLV010000105.1:0-30954 GCF_053599215.1 Streptomyces sp. NPDC001002
ACCTACACCGGCGGCACCACCCAGAACGTCACCACCGGTCTCGACACCATGCCGGTGTTCGTGCGGGCCGGCGCGGCACTTCTTGCCGCCGGCGTCCGCGGTGTGGGGCGGGGACGGCTTCCCCATCGGGGTGTGGGCGAAGAACCAGCGCGCGGCCGCCCGCAGGACACAGCACAACGCCGTGCGGCGCGCGCGTGGGGAGACGGGTGTCTCCAGCGCCGGTGAGCTGCCGGAAGGCCGTCTGGAGGCACTGGACGCGATCGATCCCGCCTGGTGTCCCGCCTGGAGCATCGACTGGCAACGCGGCTTCACACTGACGCTCGCCCACCTGCGGAGCGGGGGCGCTGTGCCGACGGCCGTGAGTGAGGTGATCGTGCAGGGCGAGGACCTCGGCGCCTGGATCAAGGCCCAGCGGGCCGGCTGGGAGCGCCTGGCGCCGGTGCAGCAGTGGCTGCTCGACAGCGTCCTCGACGTCGAGCCCGCCGGCGAGGACGGGGGCGAGGCGGTGCCGGTGCCTCGTACGCAGGATGCGCGGTGGGCCGCGAACCTCGCCGCCGCCCGCCAGTTCCACGCCCGGGAAGGCCACCTGCGGCCGACGCGAGGCCACGTCGAACACGTGGACGGGGTGGACGTACGGCTGGGGTCCTTTCTGGACAACACCCGCCGCAGAGCCGACAAACTCCCCCCGGAGCGCCGGGCGGCACTCGATGAACTGGGCATGCGCTGGTGAGCTCGATGCACAACGGCCGCGCCAGGCCTGTCCGTTCGCTCTCCCCGCCGGCAGGCCTGTCGGTCCGGGAGAGCGAACCGCTCAAGCGGGCAGCAGCACCGGCAGCGGGAGACCCTGCGGAAGCTGACGACATCCCGGGCGCGAGCGCACGGACGGGCGCGGGTGCACGGACGGGCGCGGGTACACGGACGGTGGAGGGCGTCGGCGGACTTCAGCCCGAGGCCGTGCGCCCGCTTTCCAGAAGGTTTTGCCGAAGACCATCACCACCGGGATCCGAGCTTCTGCAAGCCCGGTTCGTTTCCTTCCGCCTCGTACCGGGATCCTGACCACACGCCACAACGGACCTGCGGGGGCGCACGTTCGACAACCGGAAGGCCACGAAAGGTCAGGGGATGGCGTCACACCGTCAAGTGCACGCCAACCGCCACGGCTCACCCGGCCTGACTTGGCGGATCATTATCGGCAGTGCGCGCGGGCACGACAGGACGTGCGACGCGCTTTCCGAGTCCAGGGCCGCGTGTCGGTCATGCGGTGAGAGCGTGCAGGAGTTCGGCGCGTGTGGGGCCGGCCGGCATGGTGCCTGTGGTCTCGGCGGCCAGGCTAGCGACGGCCTCGGCGAGCGCGGGGGCGCGCAGTTCCTCCTGCGCGCCGGGCAACATGTGCACAGCGGCCCGCTCCGCCCGCAGCGCGGCAGGGTCGCGCTGGGCCAGGAGCCGCAGTGCCCGGGCCCGTTGCCAGCCGGGATCCGTGTAGGGGGTCCCGGCCGCGTGAGCGGTCATCTCCGCGAGGCGGTGCCGGGTGTAGGAGACGGTCTGCCGGTACGGCCGGTCCAGACCGTCGACGGTGGCCTTCGCGTAGGCCGCTGCGAAGGCGGTCGGGTCGTCGGTGTCCGCCCGGCGCAGCAGGTCACGCAGGATCAGGGCGTGGGTCAGGCTCATCGTCAGGCCCCGTCCGAGGGTCGGGACGGTGAGTGCCCAGGCGTCGCCGAGGGCCACCAGTCCGGTCACGAGGGGCTGTTCGGTGTCGTACAGCGTCCGCCGGCGGTGGGTGAGGCGGGCCATGGTCTGGATCCCCTCGGCGATGGGCCGCCCCTGCAACCATGCGTCGGCGTCGGGGAAGAGGCTCACGGCCGCCGACCACGAAGCTTCGTGACGCAGGAGGTCGCGCATGTCGTGGTCGTGAGTGCGGCTGACGAGGCAGATCGAGTAGGTCCCGTGGTCGGCGGGCACGCGCAGGAGATCGAGGGAGCCGTGCTGGTCGGACTGGAGGAAGGTGGCGGTGGGCAGCGCGCCGTCGGATGAGCGGAAGTAGCGGCTGTGGTAGGTGAAGCCGCCCTCACCGGTCTCCTCCAGCGCCCCTCGCACGCCGATCTCCCGCAGCCAGACGGGCAGCCGTGAACGGCGTCCGGTGCAGTCGACGACCAGATCGGCCCTCATGTCGCCCTCGCTCGTCGCCACGCCGGTCACGTGCGGCACCGGTCCGGCCGAGTCCGCGAGCAGCGCGCGGCAGGCCACGCCCCAGCGGATCGTGACGCCGGCCGCCTCCGCCGCGTCACGGGCGGCGGACTCCAAGACCGGACGCCGGGCCACGAGCGTGTCGAAGCGGGCGTCGTCCGCGCGCAATTCGCCGCCCAGCCCCGGTTCGAGCGCCACCATGTTCGTGCGCACCGCACCCGCTGCCGTCATCCGCTTCACCAGATCCGGCAGCTCGGCCTCGGCCAGTTGGCGCCAGCGGGCGAGCGGAAGATGCAGCAGACGCGCCTGAGGGATGCCGGGGCGCTCCAAATGCGACCACGCCGACTCCGGTTCGGCGGGCGGGGGCTGCGGGTCCCGTTCGAGAACGGTCACGTGATGGCCGTCCTGGGCCAGGAGCAGGGCTGTCTGGATGCCGCCGAGCGCGCCACCGACCACGACGACATCCGTCACGAGACTCCTCTTCCCATCCCACGCAACACCGATAAGCACACACGGACACAGGCCACAGCAGTGGTCCGTCGCCCGCTCCACCCTACGAACCCGACACCGGCCCCGCCTTCGGCCGATTGGCCTAACCCCGCCCGACCTGACCAGCGGAGGCGCAGGTCCTCCTGGAGGAGACCGTCACCGCCCCCGCACGGGACACCAACCGCCCGCTCAGCCAAGGCTCCTGGCACTCCCCCTACGACAACGGCGCCTCCACGGCAGCCCGCGCACCCGACATCAACCACCTGGACCTACTCGCCGAAACCGGGGGCTCTGGCACCTCCACCTCGACCACCACGGAACGAGAGGACTACACCAACCACCTCGGGGATTCGCGCGCCGAACGCGACCTGGAGTTCGGGACGAGGTGAACAACCCGGCCAAGGGAGCACCCGTCATCCCCGGCGTCATCCAGCCCAGACACCGCCCTGCCAGAGGCCACCGGACGGGACTTGCTCCTCGGCGGCCTGCCCTGCGGGGTCAACTGACCGCCCACGGCTGCACGGCGGTCGTCACCGGCTTCCCGGTGCGGGCCGACTCCTCGCACGCCAGCGCCAGCAGATGATCCTGGCAGCCCTCAGCCAGCGGGTACGGCTGCGGGCCGGCCCCCGGCACCCACGCGCCCGTCCGACACAGCAGGTCCACAACGGCCAGGTCGTCCTCCGACAGACTCGCGCCCACATACCCGTTGCACCACACAGCCAGGCCAAAGCCCGACCTCGGTTTATCGCTCACCCTCCGCGGACGGCCGTTGCCGACGACAGAATCCGCCTGCCGTCAACGTGCAAAGCAGTCGCCCCACACCCCTCAACGAAATAGGTTAATCTCTTTAGACTGTGTCGGACACGTGAGGTAGGAGAGCTGCCGAGAATGTCGCACTGTTCCTGGCCTGCCACAGAACGCTATGAGCTCGACCCGGCACCGGGCTCGCTGGCGCTGGTCCAGGACTTCCTGAACACCGCCGCCATCGGCACCCAGCGAACAGACCTGTTGGCCGAGCCGTCAACGGCGCAGACCTGGGCCGAAGAGGTTGCCGACAGGTGGTCGTCCGAATCCGGCCAGCCCAAGCAGCCTCTCACTCTGGGGCGGACCGCCTGCGCGCACCTGCAGGAATACCGGCAGTCCCTTCGGACCGCTCTCGCTGACGCCCCTTCACCTGCGGACACCGCAAACCGCACCCCTGTCATCTCGGCAGAGATCTCCCTGGGCATGAACACGGACGGACTCGTCGTCGCCACCCCGCAAGGCGGCGGTGCCCAGACCATCACTTCCATGCTGCTCATCGCCATGTGGCAGGCCCAGGGCAATGACACCTGGCGTCGGCTGAAGACCTGCCGCAACCCGCTGTGCCACCTCTCCTTCTACGACCGCTCGCGCAACAACAGCGGCACCTGGCACAACGTGAAAACCTGCGGCAACGCCGCGAACCTGCGGGCGTATCGGGCGCGCAGGCGATCAGCGAACCAGGACACCGGTCCTGACGGAGAAGCGGGGTCATGACCGCCCCTGACGCCGGCGCGGGTCCGGCAAGCGCTCTGCGGGTCCGCCCTCTCGGTCAAGCAGGAGATCGCGAGCGCCTCAAAGGGCTCTGTCCACGGCTGTCCGCGCAATCCCGCTACATGCGCTTCCACGGAGCGTTGAACGAACTGAGCGGCGCCTTCCTCGACCAGCTCATGAACATCGACCACCACGACCGGGAGGCGCTGATCGTCCTCGCGAGGGACGAGATCGCGGGGATCGCACGCTACTCCGTCACGACAGAGGCTCCGCACCTGGCGGAAGTCAGCGTGCTGGTGGCAGACGCCTGGCAGCATCAGGGCATCGCACAACACCTGATGGCGGCCCTGACCGACGCGGCACTTCACCGAGGCGTTCTGCACTTCAAGGCCTCCGTGCTCCCCAGCAACGAGCGTGCCCGCCAACTCCTCACCGCTGTGGCACCGGACCATCGCCTGCATCACGCGGCCGACGGCCTGGAATTCCTCTGGCAGCTCGCCCCCGGCGTCCCCCTCCCGACACAGGGCTGAAGCGCACGGCAAAACCTGGCGACCGGCCGCACCGACCGCCGGCGGGACCGATCGCCCGGAACCGCCGGATGAGCCCCGGCCGATAGACCGTGCTCGCGCGCAGCAGGGACGTATCGACATCTTGCCAACATAGGCAAAACGGTTACAGTTATGTCGTCAGCTTCAGTCAGGAGAACAGAGGTCAGCCATGACCACATATCTGGGCAGCGGAGACGAGAGCCTGCACCGCAGGGACTACCAGCCGGAATGGCTCGGCCGCCTCGCCGAGGACGTCACCATGGAGGCGTCGGTACTCAACGGGATCGTCCATGGGCCGGCCGCCGTGCGGGAGATCCTCACCGTCGCGCGGTCTCTCTACGACTACCAGGAGTTCAACTACGCCGGCCCGTACGGTGAGCACGATTTCGTCGAGGACTACACCTCCCGTGTGCACGGTGAACCGATCGGCACCGTGGTCGTCGTCCGCTTCGACGACGCGGGGCTGGTACGGCGCATCGTCATCAATCACAGGCCGCTCACCTCGGTCCTGCTGTGGTCGCGACTCATGGGTGAGCACTTCGCCGGCACCCCCTACGCCGACTACTTCCTCACCCCGGCAGCCGTGCGGAGCCTGCTCGAGACGGAGGCCACGTCATGACGTCACAGAACGGGCTGCGCCATGAAGTTCTCGTCTCGGGCCTCACCCCCGTCAACGGTGCGCCCCTGCCCGGCGGCCAGGTCCCCCACTGGTCGCCGCTGTCACACACCCTCGTATACGGGCCTACGTCCGCCGTCATCGTGGACCCGCCCATCACCAGGATCCAGTCCGCGGCGCTCGCGGACTGGATCACTGCGCGTGGCAGGCGACTCGCGTACGTCTTCATCACCCACGCGCACGGGGACCACTGGCTCGGCACCGCTGAACTGCTGCGGCGATTCCCCGATGCCACCGCCGTGGCAGCACCCGGCACCGCTCAGCGCATCAAGGCCAGTACGTCCGACGGTTCCGTACCCCCGCCGTGGCCCGTCCTCTTCCCCGGGCAGTTGGATCAGGCCGCGGCGGGCATCCAGGTCGAGAAATCGCCGACCGACGGTTTCACGGTGGACGGATACCCGCTCATCCCCGTCGAGGTGGGCCACAGCGACACCGACGACACATCGGTCCTGCACGTTCCCTCGCTCGACCTGGTCGTCGCCGGAGACGTGGTCTACAACAACGTCCACCAGTACCTGGCCGAAACACCCAACGGCGGCCTCGAAGCCTGGCACCGAGCCCTGGACGCCGTGGCCGCGCTCAAACCCCGCCACGTCGTCGCGGGACACAAGGACTCAAGCCGCCCCGATGACCCCTCGGACGTCGACGCCACCCGCCGCTACCTCGACGACACCCGCCGCGTGCTCGAATCCAGCTCGTCGCCCCACGAGTTCTTCACCCGCGTACTGGACCGCCATCCCGAGCGCATCAACCCCTACACCGTCTGGCTCAGCGCCCAACAACTCCTCCCGGAACCCCGGTCCTGACCAAGGATCCGGCACCAGGTGGAGTTGCCGGATGCAGCACTACTCTGCTGATGTGATCGAAACCCGGGAGCCCCGCGCCGTCGTCGCTCTGACGGCTGTTGCTGTCCACCGCCGTACCACCGGACAGGAGATCGTCCTCGACGGGATCAACTGGACCGTTCGGTCCGGCGAGCACTGGGCGTTGCTGGGGGCCAACGGGGCCGGCAAGACCACGCTGCTCCGGCTCGTCGGGGCCGTCATGCATCCCACCGTCGGCACCGTCGAGGTCCTCGGTGATCGCCTCGGCCACGTCGACGTGCGCGAGCTGCGAGCACGCGTCGGCCTGGTGTCAGCCGCCCAGAAGGTCCCGCCGGACGCCACCGCCCACACCGTCGTTCTCACCGGGGCGACCGGCACGGTGCAGCCACTGTGGCGGGCCTACGACACCGCGACCCGCGAACGCGGCCATGCGCTGCTCGCCGAGCTCGGATGCAAGGAGCTCGCCGACCGCCGATTCGGCGACTGCTCGGGCGGCCAGCGCGCGCGGATCCTCATCTGCCGTGCCCTGATGGCCGATCCGCCGCTGCTCCTGCTCGACGAGCCGTTCAACGCCCTCGATCTCCCCTCCCGCGAGGACCTCGTGGACGCCCTGCACAGGCTGGCCGCCGACCGACCCGACCTCGCCACCGTCATGGTCACCCACCACTTGGAAGAGCTGCCGCCCAGCACCACTCATGCCTTCCTCCTCAAAGAAGGCCGCGAACTGGCTTCCGGCCCGGTCGACAGCGTGCTCACCCCGGACAACATGACGGTCTGCTTCGGACGTCCCGTTCACGTGGCCCGCCACGACGGACGCTGGTACGCACGCTCGGGCCGCTAGATCCTTTCCGGCGGATCTTGCCGCGGCCGGCTCAGTGAGGCACGGCTGACCTCGGTAGAGTCGTGGTGTGTTCGAGTACCACGGCTGGATCACGGTCAGGGAGACGGCAGTTGGTGAAGACGACGAGATCCGACTGCGGCAAATCGTCGAAGAGCTTCAGCTTCGCATCGCCCAGATGGCCAGCCCTTATCTCCTTGAACTCAGGTGGATGAACGGCGAGCCGTTCATCCACCTGGGAGGCCACTCCAATCACCGCTCATCGCCTGATGTCGTCGGTCTGTACGAGCATGTGGCGGCGGTTGCGCCGGGCTCCTACGGGCTGCTGCATTTTCGCGATGACGAGGATCCGAGCTATGAGAACGACGTACGCGTGCTCAGGCTCGCCCGAGGCACGATCACGCTGCACACGGAAGCGCTGCTGTCTCCGTGTGTCCCGACGCTGGAAGCACCAGGAAGTGCAGGGCCGTGACGGCTGTCGCGAGGAGCGGCAGGCCACCACCCCGAAGTGGCCCATGAATCCGCCATCGAAATGGACCACACTCCTGGGCTACTCCGCTTCTAAGGTCGGAGGCGTGACGACCAGCGAACAGCTGTGACCGAGGAGACGATTTCCATGAAAGCGATCGTGGTGACGGACCAGGCTGCGGGAACGGCCGGGATGACGCTGGTGGAGCGGCCCGAGCCGCAAGCGGCGATAAACGACGTCGTTGTTCGGATTCACGCGTCGGGATTCGTCCCGACCGAGATGGAATGGCCCTCGACCTGGGTCGATCGCGCCGGCCGTGACAAGACACCGTCGATCCCCGGCCACGAGCTGGCGGGAGTGGTCACCGCCCTCGGCTACGGAACGACGGGGCTGTCGGTCGGGCAGCGGGTGTTCGGCCTCGCCGACTGGCACCGGGACGGCACCCTGGCGGAGTACGTGGCGATCGAAGCACGCAATCTCGCACCGCTGCCCGGTGACGTCGACTTCACGGTAGGCGCGTCCCTGCCGATCTCAGGCCTGACCGCGTGGCAGGGGCTGTTCCAGCACAGCCGCCTTCAGTCGGGCCAGACCCTCCTCGCCCATGGCGCGGCCGGGGCAGTCGGGACGATGGTGACCCAGCTCGCACGTGAGGCCGGAGCCTACGTGATCGGCACCGGACGCGCCGCCGACCGCAAGAAGGCACTCGACTTCGGCGCGCATGAGTTCGTCGACCTCGAGAACGACGCCCTGGAAGACGTCGGCGGCGTCGATCTGGTCTTCGATGTCATCGGCGGCGACATTCAGAAGCGGTCCGCTGCCCTGATCAAGACTGGCGGCGCGCTGGTGTCCATCGTGGGCCCGGTCGAGGCGCGGCCCGCTTCCGGCCTGGCGGTGGACTTCGTCGTCGAGGCCGATCGCGCCGACCTGGGTGAGATCGTGCAGCGGGTGCGCGACGGACGGCTGCGGACGAACATCGACAACGTCTCGACCCTCGACGAAGCCGTCGCCGCCCTCAATCCGACCGAGCGACGCAAGGGAAAGACGATCATCCGCGTTCGTCCGTGAGAACACGGGCCCCCTCCGGGCGGTTCGGCAGACGTGCCCGCCCGCTCGACGTCACGTTCCTGCTGCACGCCGCCGAGTTGCTCGACGGTGATCCACAGGTCGACGACCTCGGACCGCTCTACGCGGCCGTCGCCCGGGTCAACGCTCGGGGACGCCGCCTCCGGTGTGCTCGGCGTCGCCCGACTCGCCCGGCAGCTGCGCGACTGGACCGTCGCCTGATCCAAAGGCGCGGCATCGACGGGGAGTCGCCGCACCACCGGGGCACCGGGGAGCGGTGGCACTGCGCATCGCCGTTCGGCAATCCGTCAGCTCGTCTACGGCGCTGTGAAGAGCGCCGGGAAGCGCGGGCCCAGCCACGGCTTGCAACCCCAGACAATCACCTTGGCGCGGGCCATGACGGTGGGGGCGGTCCAACGGCCGAGGGCGAGGAGGAGGAAGGCCACGGGATCGATGGCGATCGTGCAATCGGGGCGTCGGGGCGGGGTGTCGGTGACCGTGGGCACGCCGTCAACGAAGGTGACGGCGAAGCGGTCGCGGCCGGTCCGCACCAGATAACACGCCCGGTGGTTGGCCGCGCCGGCGCTCACCACCCGCGGCATGGCCAGTCGCATGAAGGGCAGCGTGAACCTGACCACCTCCCGGTCGACCATGTGCGGCCCACGCAGCGCGACCGCGATGTCGTAGCCGTGCCCGAGCAGGTGCGTGAGCAGGTACGAGCCCAGGGTGGCCAGATCCATCGGCCCCATCGGCGTCAGTACCGCTTCCCGGGGGCTGCGAACGGCTGCGGCCGCTACGAAGGCCCGGGCCTGGTCCGCGATCTCTGCGCCGAGGACCGCAGGATCTCGCTGCGGGAAGGCGGCCAGGGAGGCGCGGTTCGCCGCCGCCAGTCCGGTCGGCGTCCCATCGCCGTAGGGACGGTTCTTGCCCGCCCCGATGTCCGCCATCAGCTTCCCCGCCAGCGCCAGGTGCGCCGCTGCTTCTCCCACCGTCCACTCGGCGCCCGGCAACGGCGTCTGCGGGTCGGCACCTGCCCCCAGCAGCACCGCGATCCGGTCGGCAGTGGCGACAATGGCATCCTCGGGTGTCATGAACGCGATCGTGTACGCACCCGGACGACGTGTCCAGTGTCCAGCCCACGTTCGTATGGTTCCTCCCCCGCAGTGTTCCGTCGCATCACCGTTCACCTTGAGGGTGGGACGACACGAACCTCCCGCGAGGCGCGGAACTGGAACACCATCACGAGCGAGACGACACTCCGCGGACACGGCGAACGCCGTCGCACCGTTCGAGTCCGGAACCGATGAGGCCCGCTCGTAGAGCACCAACTCGCACCACTGACCACTATCCGGCAACAAGCGCACCCAGCCGCCGTGGTGGGGGCCGGCGAACAGGCTGCGGCCGCAGGGAAGTTCCCGGCCGACGGGAGAAGGGGCCGCGTGCGGGTGTCTGCACAGGCCCGGGATGACTCAGGGCGGGGGGGGTGAGCGGTGAACGCGGCACACAGCCTGCTGCTCGCTGGACAGTTGGACGGTGTCGGCACGAACTGGATCACCATGCTCGAAAACTGGGCGGCGATGGGCCTGCAGGCCGGTCTGCACAACCAGCCCACACGCTCTTGCCGGCCGCCGGTGTCTTCACACCGACCTTGCCGCCGACAACCGGCCGCAGCGACCCGTGGGCACCCTCGTCGTAGGAGACCTGGACGAGCAGCGCCGTCAGGTGGCGAGCCGCAGCGGCGCGCTGCAACGGCACTGGAATCTTTAGAGCGTGGTGTCCGCGGCAGCCATGGTGTCACTCGCCAACATCGCGGCGAAGCGGACGCTCCGTCCCACCGACGCGTATGACCGGGGACTGGCTGATCGCCTGCTGATCCGGGAGCGAGACGGAGTCGACCCGATTGCCGCGAAGCGTCTGCACGTGGTGGCGTCCCTGAAGGGGCAGCACGGCAGCCGGGCCCTCGAGGACGGCTAGGTCGTCTCTTTCGGATCTTGGTTCGGAGGAGTCCGCATGCGGCCTGTCCGCACATATATTGGCGAGGTGGACGAAGCCGAAGCGAGCGGTCAGGTGTGGAGAGACGAGGTTCGCGTGCGTCCGACGGCTGAGCAGGATCGTGCCGCGTTGGCACGGCTTGTCGACGTGGACGCAGACCCTTTCGAAGTCGAGCTGTACGAGCGCGCGGCGGATCCCCAAGTGCTTTCGATTGATCGAGCTCAGAGGTCGCGGGCCGGGCAGCACGCCAGGCATGTGCAACGACTTCGAGAGCGTCAGCAGCGCCAAGGCAGTTGAGCAGTACCCTTCGGATCATCTGATCGTTGGTCGGGTGTGTCATTGACTGACGGGCAGCGGGCGCGCATCGAGCCATTACTGCCAGAGCGGACGCCGAAGCGGGGCGGTCGGTGGCGTGATCACCGGCAGGTGATCGACGCGATCGGGTTCAAGTACCGGACGGGTACGCCATGGATGGACCTGCCCGAGCAGTTCGGGTCCTGGAAGGTCGCCCACAATCGGCAGCGGAAGTGGGCCGCCGACGGGACCTGGGAAAAGGTCTTCACCGCCCTGCTCGCTCAGGCCGACGCCGAAGGCGACCTTGAATGGGTCGTCGCGGTAGATTCCGCGATCGTGCGTGCTCATCAGCACGCCGCCGGGGCCCGTCAAAAGGGGCCCCGGCCGGCGAGCCGCACGATCATGCCCTCGGGCGCTCCCGCGGTGGACTGACTACAAAGATCCACCTCGCCGCCGACAGTCGCTGCCAGCCCCTGGCCTTCGTGATCACACCTGGACAGGCCGGTGACGCACCCGCGTTCCCGCAGGTCATGGCTCGCTTACGAGTTCCGCGATCGGTCGGCAGGCCGAGAGTGACACCGGATGGGGTCCTCGCCGACAAGGCCTATTCGTCCCGCGTGATCCGCTCGAAGTTACGCCGGCGCGGGATCCGGGCCGTGATCCCGCAGCCCTCCGACCAGGCCGCCCACCGAAAACGTCTCGGCAGCCGTGGCGGCAGACCACCGGCCTTCGACCGCGACGCCTACAAACAACGGAACACCGTCGAGCGCTGCATCAACAAGCTTAAGCAGTGGCGCGGCCTCGCCACCCGCTACGACAAGACCGTCACCATCTACCTCGCCGGACTCCACCTGGCCGCCATCTACATCTGGTCAGCGAGGTGATCCAAAGGAAACAGCCGAGGTCTGCCGACCCGGCCGTCGCCACTCGAACGGTCCACCCTTCTCGCGGCTCACCGACGGCGAGCCGACAGTGAGGGGACAGCGCACTCTGGGCCCGCCATCGGCCGACGGCTGATCCCATCAGTCCGGGAGAACTCATGTCCGTCTACTTGTACCGCCTTGCCCGCTGGGCGTTCCGACGCCGGCGCACCGTGCTCGCCGTGTGGATCCTCGCCGCGGCCGTGGCGATCACCCTCTCGGTCGTGGGCGGCGGCAAGACCGACAACACCTTCACGGTCCCGGGCACCGAGTCGCAGCAGGCCACCAATCTGCTCAAGAAGAAGCTGCCGGCGCTGAGCGGTGGCCAGACCCAGGTCGTGTTCGCGACCCATGGCAGCACCAAGGTCACCGACCCGTCCTACAAGGCCGGCATCGAGGCCGCGGTCAAGAATCTCAAGACGGTGCCACAGGTGGGCCTGGTCACCGACCCGTTCGAGTCGAAGTCCGTCTCCAAGAACGGCCATGTCGCTCTCGGCTCGGTGCAGTTCAACGCGCAGCCGACCGACGTGAAGACATCGACGCTGGACGCGGTGAAGGCCGCCGTCGTGCCGGCGCAGGATGCCGGTGTGGAGGTCGAGTACTCCGGCAGTGTCTACCCCGGCTGGGAACTGAAGATCTCCGAGCTGCCGGAGATGGTCGGCATCCTGGTCGCCTTCGTGATCCTGACCATCACCTTCGGCGCGCTGGTCGCCGCCGGACTGCCGATCCTCACCGCGATCATCGGCATCGTCGTCACCCTGATGAGCATCAGCGCCCTGGCGTCCGTCATGACCATCGCCTCGACCTCGACGACAGTGGCGACGATGCTCGGACTGTCCTGCGGCATCGACTACGGACTGTTCATCCTGGCCCGGCATCGCAACAACCTGCTCACCGGCATGAGCATCGAGGACTCGGTCGCCCTGGCCGCGGGCACGTCTGGCAGCTCGGTGGTCTTCGCCGCGCTGACGGTGATGATCGCGCTGTGCGGGCTGTCCGTGGTCGGAATCCCCTTCCTGACCGTGATGGGCCTCGCCGCCGCGGGAGCGGTGCTGGTGGCACTGCTGATCGCGCTGACCCTGATGCCCGCGATGCTGGGCTTCGCGGGGAACAAGGTGGCGAGGTTCATCAGTACGCCACTGCGCCCGGGTCACCACGAGAACGTCGCCCAGATCGCCGCGACCGAGCCGGAGCGCACGTTCGGAGCCGCCTGGGCACGGTTCGTGGTGCGCTTCAGGGTGCCGCTCCTGATCGGCGGGATCGCCGTCCTCGTCACGCTCGCCCTGCCCTACACCAAGATGGAACTGGGGCTGCCGAGCGGATCCTCGCAGCCGAAGAAGAACACCGCACGCAAGGCCTACGACCTCACTACCGACAACTTCGGACCGGGCTTCAACGCCGCGCTCCTGGTGGTCGCCGACGGCGTCCCCGATGCCAAGGCAGCCGCTCCCATCACCACCGCACTGGCCAAAGTCCCCGGTGTGGTGTCCGCCGCACCGATGGCGTCCGGCAACGACGTCACCGTGATCCGCGTGATCCCCAGCACCGGCCCGAACGACCAGGAAACCACCCACCTGGTCAACCGGATCCGGGACGACCGTTCCGCGCTCGAAGGGAACACGGGTGCCGCCATCCTGGTGGGCGGCACCGCGGCCTCCAACATCGACGTGTCGAGCAAACTCTCCTCCGCACTGCCGGTGTTCCTGGTCGTCGTGGTCGGTCTGGCCTTCATCCTGCTGACACTCGCGTTCCGGACGATCCTCATTCCGATCAAGTCGATCGTCGGCTTCCTGCTGTCCGTGTTCGCGGCCTTCGGCGCGCAGGTCGCGGTGTTCCAGTGGGGCTGGGGCGAGCGGCTCTTCGGCATCCCGCCGAGCGAGACCATCAGCTTCCTGCCGATCCTGATGCTCGCGATCATCTTCGGTCTCTCCAGCGACTACGAGGTGTTCGTCGTCTCCCGCATCAAGGAGGACTTCACCAAGAACGGAGACGCCCTCAAAGCCGTGGAGCGCGGCACCGGCCTCGCGGCACGCGTGGTGACCGCGGCCGCGCTGATCATGTTCAGCATCTTCGTGGCCTTCATGTTCACCGACGATCCGACCATCAAGGCCATCGGCTTCAGCTTCGCCGTCGGTGTCCTCCTGGACGCCTTCGTGGTCCGGCTCACCCTGGTGCCCGCGCTCATGGCCATCGTCCGCGCGAAGATCTGGTACCACCCGAGATGGTTCGACAGATACGTCCCCGACCTGGACATCGAGGGTGACCGCCTTCAGCACCAGGTCACCGCCAGCGATTCCCCTCCTCCCGCGGACGAACCCACCAGGGTCCGCTGAGACGCGCCTGACTGCGCCCGCTCAGGGGAAGACGAGTGTGCGGGCGACGAGAGTGACCGCCGAGGGCGTATCGACGGCCCCTCGGTGATCTCCTTCGCAGCTCCGACACGTCGAAGATCAGTCGGTGGCCGCTCAGAGGTGGCCGTCCAGGAACTTCCGTACCTCGGCGGTGGTCATAGGCCCCGTGTCGTGCGCCACCGCCTCTCCCTCCTTCAGCAGGACGTAGGAGGGGGCTCCGGTGATCCCGTATCGCTCGGTCGCGGCCGGACAACGCGTGATGTCGGCGCGGACGGCCGTCAGGCGGCCCGTGTAGTCGTCGGCGACGCCATCCACGACGAGGTCCATCACCCGGCAGGGCTCGATGGCCCTGGGCCATGTCCCGGTGAAGTAGGCGAAGACCGGAACGCCGCTCATCCCGAGGATGAAATCGAACTCCGCGTCCTCACGAGGTCGGTGAACCCGCTTCGCCATGGAGACTCCTGACCTCACGTTCCGTCTTTCCGTCCCCATCATCCCTCGCGCGGCGGGTTGCCACTGGGTGACCTGCGGGGCAGCCAGGCCGGGTCACCAGGGGCCGGGTCGCTCGCGTCACGCGGGTCTGGACGGTCGACGTACGCGTCAGCTGCCCCGAAGTCCCACCGCCAGCGTCAGTTCAAGGACCCGCTGTGCCGATGCGAGATCCGGAAACAGCTCCCGCAGTTGCGACATCCGGTACCGGACCGTCTGGGGATGGACGAACAACGCCGCCGCCACCTCGTCCCGCCTGCCCTGGTGCAGCAGCCACGCCCGCAGCGTCTCCTCCAGCCGCCGTGCGGTCGCGGCAGGCAAGGTCCGCAACGGTGCGAGGGCTCGGGCACGCAGGTCCGCGAACGCGTCCGCGTCGGCGCTCAGCACCAGCTCGGGCAGGTGGTCCTCGGTGTCGCGGATGTCGGAGGAGAGCAAGCGCGCGCGTACGGCTCGTGCGTACGAGGCGGACGCGCGCATCCATGGCCGGGCCGGGCCGACCACGGCGGTGCGGTCGGTCAGCTGTCGCAGGAGATGAGGTCGGTCGGCGTCGGGGACCAGCAGCACCCCTGTGGCGTCCGGCAGATCGTCGAGGACGAGGGTGCCCGAGTCGTCGAGCGCCCGATAGGCGGGCCTGGCTTGGGCGGCGGGCAGCAGGACCGCGGTCAGGGAGACCGGGGGCTGCCACCCGGCCCGTTGGACAGAGGCCAGCAGCACGTCCGGGCTCGCGCCGGCGAGGAGGTCGCGGGCCAAGTGTTCGAGGTGGCGTTCCTGGGCCCTTCCCCGGGCGGCAAGTTCGTCGGCGTGGCCCGCGGCGCTCGCGGCGGAGAGCTCGTCGATGTAGGCGAAGGTCAGCTCGGCGAACTTGGCGACCTCGGCGGCGGGCAGACCCGCGGGTACGGCGCCCGCCGCCAGGCATCGCCAAGCCACACGGGCGCCGACGCGGTAAGCGCTGAGCAGGGCGTCCATCGAACGGCCGTCGCGCACCTCGCCGCGGCCCAGCTCGTAGGCGGCGTCACCGGCGTCGCCGCCCGTGGCGTTCCCGCTCGCGAGGTCCAGGTAGTGCCCCAGGGCGGTACGGACGGCTCGGCGGATGGTGACGCCCATGCGGCCCGACAGCGCGTTGGCGTAGGAAGGGACCTCGTCGATGATCGCCTCGACGACCTCGTCGGCGGTGCTCGTCAGCGCGGCCCGAAGTGCGGTGACCGTCGTCTCGTCCAGGGCCAATTCGCTGGCCCTCTGGATTGCATGACTCACGTTTTTGTTCCCTACGAACAATTCGGCCGACCAGATTCACGTCCTGCGGTCAGGACTTTACGCCCTGAGGCGCAGCAAGCTGGAGTCATGACGAGTGCAGCCCTTCGCAGCAGGGCGTGGAAACTGCTGGAGATGGTCACGACGCCGCTGCTGCCGTCGGACTACCTCGACCTGGTCAGCCCGCTGCGTGCGGGTGCCGACCTGCGGGGGCGCATCGAGGCCGTGCACCCCGAGACGGGTGACGCCGCGACCGTCGTGATCAGGCCGGGCCGGGGCTGGCGCGGCCACACGGCCGGTCAGTACGTGCGGATCGGGGTCGACGTCGACGGGGTGCGCCTGTGGCGTGCCTACTCCCTCACCTCGCCGACCGACCGCCAGGACGGCCGCTTCACGATCACCGTGAAGGCGATCCCGGACGGCAAGGTCAGCAACCACCTGGTCCGCAGAGCGAAACCGGGCACGCTGATCCAACTCGACCAGGCGACAGGTGACTTCGTACTGCCGCCGGCCAAGCCCGCCAAGGTGCTCTACCTGACGGCCGGCAGCGGCATCACGCCCGTGATGGGCATGCTGCGCGACACAGAGTTCGACGACGTCGTCATGGTCCACTCCGCGCCGCGGCCGCAGGACGTGATCTTCCGCCAGGACCTGCACGACCTGGCCGCGGACAAGAAGCTGCGGCTCACCGAGGTGCACACCGACACGGACGGCATGCTCGACATCGCCCGCCTCGACGAACTCGTGCCCGACTGGGCCGAGCGCGAGACCTGGGCCTGCGGGCCCGCGGGCCTCCTCGACGCCGCCGAGGAGCACTGGACCGAATACGGCGTACGAGAGCGCCTGCACACCGAACGCTTCCGCCCCGGCATCGTCGTCACCGGCGACGGCGGCGAGGTCACGTTCAGCGCCACCGGCAAGACCGTGGACGCGGACGGCGCCACGCCGTTGCTGGACGTCGGCGAGGAGGCCGGCGTGCTCATGCCCTCCGGGTGCCGCATGGGCATCTGCTTCGGCTGCGTCTCGCCGCTCAAGGCGGGCGCCGTCCGCGACCTGCGCACCGGCGAGATCACCGAGGCCGAGCCGGGCGTCCTCATCCAGACCTGTGTGTCCGCCGCCGCGGGCCCCTGCGACATCGAACGGTAGGAGCACCTTGACCGCCATCGACCCCACCGCCCACTTGACCGCGGAGCAGATCGAGGAGCTCGGCCGCGAACTGGACGCGATCCGCGACGAGGTGATCGCCGACCGCGGTGAGAAGGACGCCGCGTACATCCGCAAGGTCATCTCGGCGCAGCGCAAGCTCGAACTGGTCAGCAGGGGCGTGCTGTTGTTCTCGCTCTTCCCGCCCGCGTGGGTGATCGGCACCGCCGGTCTGTCCGTGGCGAAGATCATGGACAACATGGAGATCGGCCACAACATCCTGCACGGCCAGTGGGACTGGATGCGGGACCCGAAGATCCACTCCACCACCTGGGAGTGGGACCATGTCTCGCCGGCCGACCAGTGGAAGCACTCGCACAACGAGCTGCACCACACGTACACCAACGTGATCGGCAAGGACAACGACCTCGGCTACGGCATCATGCGCGTCGACGAGGACCAGCGGTGGCACCCGATCTACCTCGGCCAGCCGCTGTGGAACTTCCTCAACGCCTGCTTCTTCGAGTACGGCATCGCCGCGTACGACCTGGAGCTCGGCAAGAACCTGCAGAAGCGCCGCCGCAAGAACCCGGAGTTCCGCGCGCGGGCTAGGGCCGTGGGCCGCAAGATCCGCAAGCAAGTGCTCAAGGACTACGTGATCCACCCGCTGCTGTCGGGCCCGTCGTTCCTCCCCACGCTCGCCGCCACGTTCACCGCCAACCTGGTCCGCAACCTCTGGACCCACTCGGTGATCATGTGCGGGCACTTCCCCGAGGGCGTGCAGGTCTTCGAGCGCCGGTCGATCAAGGGCGAGACGCGCGGTCAGTGGTACCTGCGCCAGATGATGGGCTCGGCGAACATCAGCGGCAGCAAGGCCATGCACTTCATGACCGGCAACCTCTCCCACCAGATCGAGCACCACCTGTTCCCGGACCTGCCGAGCAACCGGTACGCCGAGGTCGCGGTGAAGGTGCGCGCGCTGTTCGAGAAGTACGAGCTGGAGTACGTCACCGGCCCGCTGCCCAAGCAGGTGTTCTCCGCGTGGCACAAGGTCTTCCGGCTCTCGCTCCCGAACAAGACGCCCAAGGACAAGGACAAGGCCAAGACCCCGGACCGCGAGCAGGAACTCGTCGCGGCCTGAATCCCGGTACGGGTTGAGATCTTCCGGACCTACCGGCGCCACCGCCGGGTCCGGTGAGGTCCGTTGCGGGCAGTGGGCGGCCGTGACATCAGACCGTACGACATGGGATCCGGCAATCCGGTGTCAGGCTGTGTGCACGGACTCAACGCTCACAGCCACAGCCGAGTACGCGCGCTCACCTGACTGCGCTGAACCACCCCGGCCGCACCTCGGTCAGAAGCGGGTGCAGCGACCGCACTGCGGAGCTCAGGTCCTCATCCGTGACGTCAACAGCCTCGGGCAGGCTCAGCCCGTACCTGCGCAGCCGCCAGAGATCGAAGACTTCGGTCCCGTCTGCCGCGAAGTCCACATCGACCTCGGTGCCGTCGTCGCTGACGAAGCGGCAGCCTGCCCCGTGAACCGTGTAGGAGTAGAGGCCGATGTGCGCGCTCCGACTGATCCGGCTCGACCGGGCCAGGTCAAGGACATCTGCCAGTCGATCAAGTGAGGGGATCGCCACGCGCATGGCCTCGTCCACCGCACGCAGAGCGTGAACGTAACCGAGCACGAGGTTCCGTGCGTCCCCAACCTGTTCCATACGGCCGCCCCCTCTGAGCCCGTGGCTGAGGGAATTGTTCCACTTCCTCAGCCCTCACCCGGCCCCGCGATAGGGCGAGCCCATCGTGGTGAGCCTGGACAGCGGCACGATCTCGCCGGGCCGGCAGCCGTGGGCAAAGAGGGCATGGATGCGGGCGCCGTCGGGCTGCTGTACGCGGTTTGAACTCGCGATGTCGGGTTCCTCGCGAGGTGACGTGCGTCAGATGTGGGCCCTGACTTGCTGCACTGGATGGCCGAGTGCGTTCCCGATGGCGATCACTTCCTTGTCGCTGAACCAGGCGCGCTCTGGGTTCCAGACGGCGATCTCGAAGCGTGCAAACCCACAGGGCCAGTCGTACTTCAGCGCGTCCAGTGAGGTCGCGGTCTCGCAGCAGGGGACCACCACGGCGAGGGTTGCGAAGCCGTCGTCGCAGTGGGCTTCGAGCAGGTCAGCCCACCACTCGGTGTCGATCGACCCGCCGCAGTGGGGACAACCGATCTTCTGCAGATTCTGACCGCAGTCGACCACGGTGAGTGTGTCGTGCCAGGTGACGTCGATTTCGACGTCGGTGCCGTCGGGAAGCCCAGGGGCCAGTTCCTCCACGATCGACGCAGCACGCTCAGCCGCGGCCTGCTCAGGTTGCCAGTGCGGGTCGGTCGGAATGACAGAAAGGACATCGTCACTCACGGGGTCACTCGATTCATCGGGCGGAACCTCATCCAGGCGACGCGATGTTACTGAACGTGCATTCGAGTAGCTGGTTCCAGGGGTGGTTACTCGTCGAGGGTCAGGCCAATGGCGAGGCCCGCATCCAGCTTGCGAAGGTGCGGGCGCCCATCATGAGCGGATCCGCTTCTGGGCGGTCCAGGAGTCCGGCGGATCGTGGGCATCGTCATCCCTCGTTGAGATAGATCGCAGCGGTCTCCCGGGCCCTTCGGGCCATGAGCTCCCGTAGGTCGTCCGGGGCGAGGACCTCGACGGCGGGCCCGAACGCGAGGAGGGCGGTGGCGGCGAGGAACGACCGGAAGTGCAGTTCGACCTCGGTCCAGCCCTCACCTGGGCCGGCCGAGTTGGAAGGCCTTTCCCAGGTGGGCGCGAGGTCGGTGTCGTGGACGCGTAGGAACATCGCCAGTGTGTCGTCGCGGACTCGGGCGGTGATGGGGAGGAGGGCGGGGACGCCGTCGATGCCCTGGCGCAACTGCTCCCACAGATCGGACAGTTCGGCGTTCGCCCGACGTTGGACGGGTGCGGTCAGAACGCTGGCCGCCTGTGCTCGGTCCGTGCGGAAGAGGCGGGGCTCGCCCTTGTGGTCGGCGACCAGGTACCAGACTCCGGCCTTGTTCACGAGCCCGTATGGGTCCAGCGTGTAGACACTGACGCGGTTGTCCCGGCCGTGGCGGTAGCGCAGTCTCAGTCGGCGGTCTGCGAAGACGGCCTGCTGGAAAGGGGCCAGGCCGACATCGGAACGGCGCGGGCCAGGTGTACCGCGCCAGCGGACGGGGTCGATGATGATGCGTCGGCTCATCAGGTCGGCGTCGGGCCGGTGTGCGGCGGGCAGCGCGGTCATGACCTTGCGCAGCGCGGAGCCGAGTGCCTGTCCGAGGCCCAGGTCGGTGTGGGCGGATCCCGACATCAGGACGAACAGGGCCCGGGACTCGTCCGCCGTCAGGCCGGTGACATCAGTGCGGTAGCCCGGTACGAGAGCGATGCCGCCTTGTGGGCCGCGGACGGTGTAGACGGGCACGCCCGCCGCGGACAGGGCTTCCACATCCCGCATGATCGTGCGGACCGAGACCTCTAGGCGGTCGGCGAGGTCCGCGGACGGCAGCTGCCCGTGGGCCTGCAGCAGAAGCAGGATCGACAGCAGGCGGTCCGATTTCATGGCTCCAAAACTCTCTCCCGTATATGACAGACGATGTCATATACGGGAGCAACGATGCAGTCATGGGTCGCGCACCGAGCACGACCCGCTCACCGAAAGAGAGCCCTTCCGTCGTGCGGTCCGCTTCCGCGGCCGCGGCGACGGTGGGCCGAGGAAGGGAACAAGCGCCATGACTGCCACCTCCGCAAGCGCCCGGGACATCGCCGAGGAGTACGTCCGCGCCTGGCTCGGCGGCGATGCCGAGAAGGCGCTGAGCTTCGTCGCCGAGGATGTCGTATGCGAAGCGCCCGGCGGCCGTATCGAGGGCTTGACCGCCTATCGCGAGTTCCTCGCCCCGTTCGTGAGCCGTCTCGTCGGCGGGCAGTTGACCGACGTACTGGCCGGCGACGACGCGCACGCGGCGACCGTCTATACCGTCGATCTGCCCTTCATCAAGGCATTCCGCGGCATGGAGTATCTGACCGTCCAGGACGGTCGGATCACCGAAGTGGTCAGCGTCTTCGACCTCACGCCGATCATCAGCGCCGGCACCCAGCCCAAGGGCTGACACACCCGCGCTCGCGAGCCCGCGGCACGCCTTTCCGGCAGCCGCGGGCTCTTGGCCGTCGGCTGAAGGTCCGCGAGAAGCTCCGGGTCAGGGCTGCCCGTGGTACGTGAACTCCAGGCTGTAGCCATCGGGGTCGAGGACGTTGGCCGCGTAGTACCCGGGGGCGAAGTAGGGGCGGTCCCCGGGTGCGCCGTTGTCGGTCGCGCCGGCTGCGATGGCCGCCTCGTACGCCGCGTCGACCACCTCCTTCGAGGGTGCGGTGAAGCCGACGTGGGTGCCTGCCGTGGTGGCGCCTTCGCGCAGCCAGAGCGGAAACGCCGTACCGGTGCCGAGCCCCTTGAGGTCGCCGACCCACTCCGGGGCGGACGAGCCGTCGAAGTCCACCAGCTTGGTCATGCCGAACGGCTTCAGCGCCTGGTTGTAGAACTCGACGGAGCGGTCCACGTCGCTCACGTTCAGGAAAATATGGTCGATCACGTCGCATTTCCTCTCTAAAGTGCCCGAGACATCTAGAAGGTAGCGATGGACCAGGACAGGATCGGTCCTGGATCCGTGCCTAGGATCGGAAATGTGACCGCGACCTCAGCCCGCCTGCTGCGCATGCTCGCGGTGCTGTCCAGTCGGCCCTCGTGGACCAACGCCGAACTGGCCCAACGACTGGACGTCACCGAACGGACCGTGCGCCGCGACATCGCCCGCCTGCGCGAAGCGGGATACGGCATCGACTCCGAGGGCGGCCCGTACGGCGGCTACCGGCTGGGCCCCGGCAGACAGACGGTGCCCCTGACACTCGACGACGAGGAAGCTCTCGCGGTCTTCGCCGCGTTGCGCGAGTCCCCGGGCGACGATCCCGCCGCCGTCTCGGCGCTCCTCAAGCTCAGGCATCTGCTGCCGGCGCGGGTCGTCGAGCGACTCGACGCCATGGACAGCAGCTCCGTCGACATCACGCAGGCCGAACACGGCCGAGTCGCCGTCCCGCTCCTGTTCGATCTCGCGGCCGCCTGCCATCGAGGGGAACGGCTGACGCTCACCTACCGCGACACCCGAGGCACCGAGACCCGGCGGCACGTCGATCCCCATCGACTGGTGCGCAGCCCGAACCGCTGGTACCTGGTCGCTTTCGACATCGCCAAAGAGCAATGGCGGACGTTCCGCGCGGACCGCGTCGTCGCCGCTCATACGACAGGCGTGACCGTCGAGCTCGACGACCGGCCGGACGCCGCCGCCATGGTGGCGCAGATGCTGGTGAGCGACTACCCGTACTACGCGACCGCGCGCATCGCCCTGCCGCTGGCGCAGGCCCGTCGGCTGGTTCCGCCGAACATGGGCAGCTGCCGGGCCGACGGTCCGGACGCCACCCACGTCACCATCGGCGGGACCACCCCCGACGGCCTCGCCGCCATACTGTTCCGTCTGCCGACACCGCTCGACCTGGACGCATCCGACGAGGTCTGCCAGGCGGTCCGCCGTCGAGCAGCGCAACTCGTCGAGACCGCTCAGCGCGCCACGGAGCAACGCCACAGGGACCCTTGACGAACCGTCACGCCCCCCCGCACCCCAGAAGCCGGGAGGGGTGTCGGTATCGACGGGCGTGGCCACCCAACGTCACACGTGTTCGTCCGCGTGGGCGGTGATGACGGGCTCGGGGCCGGTGGGCAGGAGTTCAAGCAGGAGGGCCACGGCCTCTTCGGCGGTCTCGACTTCGCCGATCACGGCCAAGGGGTTGCGTCGGCGAACCTTGAACCATCCGTTGTGCAAGGGCTCGATCGAGCCGGCCTGCACCGTCCAGGGGTAGCTGGTGGAGCTGCTGAAGAGCAGGGCGAAGTGGCTGGTGAACGGATACAGCCGCCGGAGTCGTGGTTGCGCGGCGGCAGCCTCCAGCAGTGGGACGATGCCCGGATAGGGGCGTCCGGGCGTACGGAGTTGATGTACCGCCTGCTTCCACTGCCAGGTCAGTCGCAGGGACTGCCAATGAGCCTCGACTACGTCAGCCGGCCCGCGACTGCGCGCTGCGGTCATGTCCGGCAGAACTGGTCTTGGCGGCAGGGGCAGTTGCTGATCGCAGGTCTCGTCATTCGCGTCCACGGTTCCAGTGTCGCGGCCGTTGCCTGAGACCGGTGCTCAGATATCCAAGATCATGATCGTGGGCCGTGCGGGCCATGGAAGAGACTCACGGGGTCACCCGGAGGATCAGGTCGTAGTCAGGGCCGGTGCGGCCGTTGGTCAGGACCCACAGCGAGCCGTCCGGGGCCGTGGTCACGAGCCGTAGCCGGCCGTACTTGCCGGTCAGCAACTGCTCGGGCGACGAGCCGTCCGGGGCGATCCGGTAGAGCCGCTCGCCACGCAGGCCGGCGACCCAGATCCGGCCGCCGTTGTAGGTCATCCCGCTGGGTGAGGCGTCGGCAGGCTTCCACGTCGCGATCGGGTCCGTGTACTTGGATCCCCCACCGGTGCCTTCCACCTCGGGCCAGCCGTAGTTGGCGCCGGGTTCGATCCGGTTCAGCTCGTCGAGGTTGTGGTGGCCGAAATCCGATGCGTAGAGCTGGCCCTTCTCGTCCCAGGCGAGTCCTTGCGGGTCGCGGAAGCCCCAGCTGTACACCGGCGAGCCCTCGATCGGGTTGTCCGGTGCGGGCTTGCCCGTCGGCGTAACCCGCAGGATCTTGCCGCCCAGGTCCTTGCGGTCCTGGGCCCTGGGACGGTCGTCGGCCTCCCCGGTGGTCACGTAGAGCATGCCGTCCGGGCCGAACCTGATCCGCCCGCCATTGTGGATCTCGCCGCTGGGGATACCGGTCAGGATCGGCTCGGGCGGAGTCGACGAGTCCAGTCGCAACCGGGCCACGCGGCTGTCCCGCTCGGTGGTGTAGTAGACGTACACCCAGCCGTCCCGTTCGTAGGAAGGCGAGACCGCCACCCCCTGCAGCCCGGCTTGCCTAGTCGGCTCGGCGATCTCCCGAATGACCCCGACCTCGGTGAGCTTCCCGTCGGGGCTGACCTTCCGCAGGCGGCCGCTCTCACGTTCGGTGACCAGCGCCGACCCATCGGGGAGGAACGCCAGGTCGAAGGGGAGGCGCAGCCCGCTCGCGACCGTCTCCACGGACGCCGGTTTCGCCTCCGGGGCATCGTGGACGGTCGGGCGCGCCCACCAGCCAAAGAAGGAGCCGTAGGAGTAGACCCCCACAGCGGCCGCCGTCACCAGCACAACAGGCAGGCCAATTACGAGCATCCGTCGCCAGCGCACGCGGTGATCGTAGGAACAGCCCCTCCGGTGCGACCACCTCGAAACGGTGACCTTCAGCTGAAGAACAGACTCCGCAGGTTGACCGACGACAGCCATACTCCGCCTCGACACTCCGAGCGGCTTACAGTCCGAGCCGCTCACAGCGCATTCGACCCCGTCGGACTGCCCTTCACCTCCCAGCGGGTTCCACGCCGGACGGGCGCCGTCTCACCCTTTGCCCGGCCCGCGTCGCTGACGACCGGGAAGGGCAACTCCGGGACCTCGGCACCCTTCTTGGGCCGCTGCCTCTCGCACAGCCGCCTCCATGCCACCACGCGCTTGAACGACGGCGAGACCACCTTCGTGAGACCGGGCGAAGCGCGTCACAAGACCGGTCAGGATTCGAGAAGCCCTGGCCGCCACCCAGCCCCTAGCGTGATGGTCATGGCAACCACCGCTTCCACCGCAGCCGGCACAGCCCTTGCGTCCGTCACCCTTGAGGTGGCCGACCCCGAGGCCGCGCGCCTCTTCTACAGCGCCTTCGGCGTGGACACGTACATACGCCTGCGGGCGTCCGAGGAGCCCTCCGCCGGATTCCGCGGCTTCACCCTGGCCCTCACGGTGTCCGGGCCGGCCACCGTCGACGGCTTCGTCGGCGCCGCCGTGGACGCAGGCGCCACGGTGCTGAAGCCCGCCGCGAAGTCGCTGTGGGGCTACGGCGGCGTCGTCCAGGCCCCGGACGGAACGATCTGGAAGATCGCGACCTCGGCGAAGAAGGACACCGGCCCCGCCACCCGCGAGATCGACGAGGTCGTCCTGCTGCTCGGCGTCGAGGACGTGAAGGCCACCAAGCAGTTCTACGTCGGACAGGGCCTGAGTGTCAGCAAGAGCTTCGGCGGCAAGTACGCCGAGTTCGCCTCCGGCCAGTCCAGCCCCCTCAAGTTGGCGCTGTACAAGCGCCGCGCCCTGGCCAAGGACCTCGGCGTCCCGGACGACGGCACCGGCACTCACCGCGTCGTCCTCGGCAGCGCCACCGGCGCCTTCACCGACCCGGACGGGTTCGTCTGGGAGAGCGTCACCTAACCCGCCCCACGCCGTCCTGGCTCCAGGGCCCGGCTCCCCCGCACCCCGCCAGCCTGCCTGCCTGCCCTCGCAAGAGAGGAAACCTGCCATGCCGTCCACGAAGTCACCCGCCGAGAACTCCGGCACGACCACCGACACGTACAGCGGATTCACCGCCGAGGAGCGGGCCGCGATGAAGGAGCACGCACGCGAGGAGAAGAAGGCGGCGGCCAGGCGCGGTTCATCCCGGGCCGAGAAGGAGGCCGCGGCGGAGCAGGACGTGCTCGCCAAGATCGCCGAGATGCCGGCAGCGGACCGCGTCCTAGCCGAACGGATCCACTCGATCATCAAGACCGCCGCTCCCGACCTCACGCCCAAGCTCTGGTACGGGATGCCCGCGTACGCCAGGGACGGCAAGGTCGTCTGCCACTTCCAGAGCGCCGAGAAGTTCAAGTCGAGGTACGCCACGCTCGGCTTCAGCGACCTGGCGGCACTCGACGACGGCTCCATATGGGCTACCGCGTATGCCCTGAGGGAACTGACGACGGCGGACGAGGAACGCATCAGCGCACTGGTCAAGAGGGCGGTGGGTTGAGGAGGCGTCGGCCACCCGTCGGCTCCCTGTCTTCATCCGGCCCAAAGATCTCGCCGCCGGGGTTCACGGAATGTCGTGGGAGCCAACGGCGCCGCCGACAAGGCCGGGTCAGAGCAGGCGCAGGACGCTGACGACCTTGCCGAGGATCTGCGCGTTGTCGCCGGGGATCGGCTCGTAGGCCGAGTTGCGGGGCATGAGCCACACCCGCCCGTCCTGCCGGCGCAACACCTTGACGGTGGCCTCGTCCTCCAGCAGCGCGGCGACGATGTCCCCGTGGTCGGCGCTGTCCTGGCGCCTGACGGTCACGATGTCTCCGTCGCAGATCGCGGCGTCGACCATGCTGTCGCCCGCAACCGTCAAGGCGAACAGGTCGCCGTCGCCCACGACCTGACGGGGCATGCAGTAGACGTCCTCGACCATCTCATCAGCGAGCAGAGGAGCACCGGCGGCGATACGTCCGACGAGCGGTACCTCGACCGGCGCCTCGCTCCGGCTGTCCAGGTCGGGTGCCCATGAAGGGCGGACGCGGTAGGCACGGGGGCGGTGCGGGTCGCGGTAGATGATGCCCTTGCCCTCCAGGGCCATCAGTTGGTGGGCGACGGAGGAGGTACTGGCGAGATCCACGGCCTTGCCGATCTCCCGCATCGACGGCGGATAGCCCTGCTCGCCGACCGCCTGGCCGATATAGCGGACGATAGCCGCCTGTCGGTCCGTCAACTCTCCCGCGGCGGCGCGGACGCCTGGAGGGCGGCCCCGACGATTGGGTGCGGTGTTCTCCATCCGGGCCTCCGTCCAAGATCGTCTGGTAGGACCCTATCTCGCCTCTAACGCGAAATGGAACACCTTCTCGAATTTGCGGCAATCCGCTGAGGGGATTAGGGAGGAGCAGATGTCATTGGTCGAGATGCCTGTCTCCTGGTCGCGACACCTGTCACCGGCGCCCGTACGGCCGGCTGCCATCATCCCGAGATGGCCCACGACATGGCGTCTTCCTCGCTCCTGACGACGAGACCGCCGGAGTGCGTCACCGCCCCCCTTGAACGATGGCGTTGAGGTCTTCGCTCTGCCGCAGCGGTTGACTCGGGCATTGGCTGACGCCGACTTCACTGAACTGGAAGAACTCGCAGGTCGCTGGACCACGAGGCTCAGAGCTGCCGACGGGGACGACATGACCGACGATGATCTGCTGACGGTCCTGCAGGGAGTTGCCCGACTCGCGGCGTCGGCGATGAGCACGGGTGGTGGCCTCTACAGCTGGAGCTTCTGACCGTCCGGTGGAACCTCATACCTCTTCGAGCAGGGGAATCCGCCCCCCTGGCCGACCCCGGAGGGCCGCCTCGGGAACGCTCGCGGTATTGCGAAGCCGATCGCATTCATGACCGATCTCCGCCATCCGACCCACCGACCTCGTACTGCGTCAAAGCGCCGATCAACAGTTCACTCCCCGCCCGCAGCACCCCCTCGTCCCCGTTCAGGTCCTCGGCGAAGGCGAGTTCGATGATCCGGTCGCCGAGTTCGACCGCCAACTCCGCGGTGAGCAGGGTGGCGTCCGGGCGTACCACGTTGGATGCCGTGGCCAGTTCGAAGAGGGTCTTGGCGATGCGTTTGTTGTGCTCGCGGCAGTAGTTGGCGATCGTGGCGTTGACGCGGCCCCGACTCCAGATCATCACGAATCCCGGGCGTTCTCTGCATACCGACGTGAACGCGGCCAGGGTGGCATCCACCAGGCTGTGCAGGCTCACAGCCTCCAACTTCGACGCCGCCAGAGCCAACCGCGCGTCCATCTCCGCGGTGTCGCGTTCGACCAGCGCGAGCAGAATGGCGTCCTTGTCGGCGAAGTACTGATAGATCGAGGCCACCGGGAACGCCGTGGCCTCGGCGATGGCCCGGGTGCCCAGTGCTTCCACGCCTTTCTCGACCACCAGTGCGGCCGCGGCGTCGAGGATCGCCTCCACCCGCTCCCGGCTGCGTTGCTGCACCGGCGCTCTCCGACTCTGCTGCGCGAGGCCCGGATTCTCGGCTGGTGGGGTGGCGTTCATGGCGCTCAGTCTACGAAATGCGCACCTCGGTATTGAGGTCACGCACGGTCACCCGCCTGCCGTGGCCGATACCGATGCACCCTCCTCGCCTCTTGCCGCACCAGACTCGCGGGGGTACTAATGTAAACATGAGTCGTGTTTACGTTTTGAGGCGTGCGGCGTCGCGGACGACACCGGTGACCCCGATCGTGGTGATCGGCGCGGGGCCGGCGGGACTGGCCGCCGCCGGCGCGCTCCATGCGCGCGGTCTGGACGCGCTGGTGCTCGAATGCGACGACACGATCGCCTCCAGCTGGCGGCATCACTACGACCGCCTGCACTTGCACACCCCCAGATGGCTCTCCGGCCTGCCGGGCTTCGCGATACCCGAGAGCGAGGGGCGCTGGGTCTCGCGCGACGGGGTGGTTCGCTACCTGGACGCCTACGCCGAGTTCCACCGGCTGACAGTCCGCACCGGAGTGAAGGTCACGCGCATCGACCGCGAACACGGCGGATGGTCGGTGCGCACGCCCGGCGAGGACCTGCGTGCCCGCACCGTGATCGTGGCCACCGGCTACAACCACACTCCCGCGATCCCCGACTGGCCCGGAAAGGGCGAGTTCACCGGCGAGCTGATCCATTCCAGCGCCTACCGCAACGGCGAGCCGTTCAAGGACCGCGACGTGATGGTGGTCGGCAGCGGCAACTCCGGCGCCGAGATCGCCGTAGACCTGACCGAGCACGGCGCGCGTCGCGTACGGATCTCGGTCCGCACCCCGCCCCACGTGCTGCCCCGCCAGGCCTACGGCATCCCCACCCAGGTCTTCTCGGTGCTGATGCGCCGTATGCCCTCCGCGCTCGCCGACGCCCTGGTCGAGCCCATGCGGCGGCTGACGGTGCCGGACCTGACCGCGTACGGCTTTCCCGATCCGGGCAAGGGCGTGCACACCCGGGCCAGGCGTGGCGAGATCCCGATCCTGGACGTCGGGTTCGTCGACGCTTTGCGCGCCGGGAGGATCACCCCGGTCCCGGCGGTAACCGGGTTCGAGGGGCCGTGGGTGACGCTCGCCGACGGCTCCCGGATCGACCCCGAGGTCGTCGTCGCCGCCACCGGGTACGTCCGAGGCCTGACCGAACTGGTCGGGCACCTGGGAGTCCTCGACGCCAAGGGACTGCCCAGAGCCCATGGCAGGCACACCGCTCCCGAGGCGCCGGGCCTCTACTTCCTCGGATTCACCAACCCGATCAGCGGCATGTTCCGCGAGATCGGCATCGATGCGCGACGCATCGCCAGGACCCTCAGCCACCTGTGAACACCCACGACCCACGGAGAGACCAATGATGACCCCAAGCACACAACCGGTCAGGGACGTCGATGTCGTGGTCGTCGGCGCCGGGATCTCCGGGCTGGTCACGGCGCGCGCGGTTGCCGCCGCGGGCAGGTCGGTGGCCGTCGTCGAGGCCCGCGACCGGGTCGGCGGCCGGGTGTGGAACCACACCCTGGCGGGCGGTGCCGTCGTCGAGTTGGGAGGCGCCTTCGTCGGCCCCACCCAGGACCGCATCCTCGCCCTTGCCGGCGAACTCGGCATCAAGACCTTCAAACAGTACGAGCAGGGCCGCAACGTCTACATCACCCGCACCGGACGCAGGCACACCTACCGCGGCACCACCCCGCCCTCGCCCACGGTCCTGCCCGACGCGCTGCACCTGCAGCTGCGGCTGAACTCCATGTCGCGGCAGGTCCCCGTCGACGCGCCGTGGAACGCGCCGAAGGCGGCCGAATGGGACGCGACCTCGGTGCGCACCTGGCTCAGGAAGAACACCGTCAACCCGCGTACGTCCGACCTCCTGCTGGCCTACCTGCATCCCTTGCTCGGCGCCGACCCGTCCGAGATGTCCCTGCTCTTCCTGCTGTGGTACCTGGCGACCGCAGGGGACGAATCCCACCCCGGCACCTTCGACCGGTCGGCCGGTATCACCGGCGGAGCCCAGGAATCCCGGATCGTCGGCGGATCACAGCTGATCCCGCTGCGTATCGCCGAGAAGCTCGGGGAAGCGGTCGTCCTCGACGCGCCCGTGCGCCGCATCACCCAGGACGACGACCATGTGCTCGTGGTCAGCGACGCCGGCGACTTCAGGGCCGGGCGAGCGGTGGTGGCGATGCCTCCCCAGTTGTGCGGCCAGATCGACTTCGATCCCCTCCCGCCCCCGCTGCGTCAGCAGATGGTCATCCGCCGCCCGATGGGCCGGCTGATGAAGGTCCACGTCGTCTACGACACCCCCTTCTGGCGCGAGATGGGACTGTGCGGCGGCGCGGTCATGGACGAGGACCCGGTGCGCATCACCTTCGAGAACAGTCCGCCCGACGCGAGCGTCGGCGTGATGATGACCTTCATCGGAGGTACGAGCTGGCAGGACTGGGGCAACCGTCCCGTCGAGGAACGCCGTGCCGCCGTCCTCAAGGCGTACGCCAAGCTCTTCGGGCCGAAGGCGCTCAACCCCCTCGACTACATCGAGCAGGACTGGACCCGCGAACGCTGGACCGGCGGCGCGCCCACCGCGATCGCGGGACCCGGAGTCATCTCGACCTACGGCAGTCAGATCCGCACCCCGGTGGGGCGCGTGCACTGGGCCGGCACCGAGACCGCCACCTACTGGACCGGCTACATGGAAGGCGCCGTGCGCGCCGGCGAACGGGCCGCCGCGGAGGTGCTCGCCGTCCTCGAACGCTGAGTCCGCTGGTGCTGGGCTTAGTTGGCGACCTCGGCTCGCCTCTTCCGGACAAGTTTTCCTTCGCCACCGGCTGACGCACCGCACACCCCACAGGCGACGTCGACACCCCTTCCGGAACAGGAACATCTGGATCCCAT
>NZ_JBSFLV010000106.1:0-30951 GCF_053599215.1 Streptomyces sp. NPDC001002
AGTCGAGTGCGGCGCCCGGCGTGCGGTGGCTGAGAGGGTTCGGCCATGCGCGGGCCGGGCGCTGCGTCCACCGCGCGGCGGCTTGCGTACGGCGTCTGCCGCGCGGCGGCCTGGGCGACGGCCGCGCTCGGGTCAACCGGTGGACGTGGACGCGGTCTTGATGGCCTGAGTCGAGTGCGGCGCCCGGCGTGCGGTGGCTGAGAGGGTTCGGCCATGCGCGGGCCGGGTGCTGCGTTCACCGTGCTGGGTTCACCGCGCGGCGGCTTGCGTACGGCGTCTGCCGCCCGGCGGCCTGGGCGACGGCCACGCTCGGGCCGACCGGTGGACGCGGAGCCGGTGTCGGTGGCCCGGCCTGAGCGCCGCGCTCACTGTGTCGTGGCTCGCGCCGCTCGGTGGCCGGGGAGCAACCCCCGCCACCCCGCGGGGACCGCGACGCCCCGGCTACTCCGTCGTCGGCGCCCCGCCGGCCGCCCGTTCCTCAAGGTCGGGCAGCAGCCCGCACACCGCCTCCCGCTCCGCGGGCCCCACGAACCGGGCGAGTGCCTTGCTGACGGCCTCGGCGAGGGCGCCCGAGGCTCCCTGGAGGAGGTCGCGGCCCTTCTCGGTGAGGGCGACCTGGACGCCCCGGCGGTCGCCGGAGACCGATGTGCGGGTGACCAGGCCGGCGTGCTGGATGCAGGCGATCTGGTAGGTGAGCCGGGTCTTCGGGCGGCCCAGGAGCTCCGCGATCTGTGTCATCCGCAGCCCCGTCCTGGGCTGCTCGGCGAGCAGGCACAGGATCAGGAACTCGTCGTGGGAGACATCGAGCCGCTCCTTCACGACCGACCGCAGCTGCTGCTCCACCGCTCCCGTCGCCGCCAGCAGGACCATCCACGCCCGAAGCTCCGGGGGCAGCAGGCCCTCACCGCTCGCGGACGGACATTGCGGCAGCTGGGCGGAGTGCTCCTCGGGGTCGGCCATGGCATCGAGTCTACCTGTTGTCCAATTTTGGACAGAGGGCATCGAGGCGGGTGTCGCGGAGGGTCTCGCCGAGAGTCTCGGGGGGTTGTCCAGATTTGGATAATGGGCTAGCGTCACAGTCATCCAAATTTGAAGCAACCAAATTTGAACTACCCGGAGTGGAGAACGATCATGACCGTCGCCGTGGAAACAGGCCTGTGGCAGCTCGACACCACCGCCTCCACCGTCGCCCTGCGGCACAAGACGATGTGGGGCATGGTCACCGTGAAGGGCACCCTGGATGCCGTCGAAGGCCAGGGCGAGGTGAGCGCCGACGGGTCCGCGACCGGCACCGTGACGCTGAACGCGGCCTCCATCGACACCAAGAACCGCAAGCGCGACGAGCACCTGCGCTCCGCCGACTTCTTCGACGTCGAGAACCACCCCGAGATCACCTTCGCCGTCCGCACCGCGGAACTGCGTGAGGGCGAGACCGTCGAGGTCGCCGGTCAGCTGACCGTGCGCGGCATCAGCCGCCCGCAGCCCGTCACCGCGAAGCTGACCGGCGCGAGCGCCGACGGGCTCACCCTGGACGCGGAGTTCACCGTGGACCGCGCCGAATTCGGCCTGGGCTGGAACCAGATGGGCATGATCCGCGGCCTGACCACGGTCACCAGCACCCTCCGCTTCGTACGCGCGCAGGCCTGACGCTCGTCAACCACCCTTTGTCCGTACGGAGCTGACGTTCCGTCAATCCCCCTTGTGGGCCTGCGCGATGGCACCCCGGTCCACGAGGTGCACGTAGACACTCGACAGCGTCTGCGGCGTCGCCGTGAACGCCCGCAGCCGTATCCGCGCGCTCTTCTTCGTCGACAGCGTGAACTTCCCCGCGGCCGGCCTGATCTCGACCCGTTCGGTGCGGTGGGCGGGGATCGTGACCGGGCCCGCCACCACGGACCAGTACTTGCTGGAGCCCTGGCTCATGGTCAGCATGTAGTGCGGGGTGAGCGCGGTGCCGTCCCTGTTGGTGACCCGCAGGGTCAGCCGCGTCAGGACGTTCGCCCGGATCCCGTGCGCCGCGGCCCGGCCCACCGCCGCGACCTGCATCTGCAACGGCGCCGAACCACTCACCGCGAGGACCGCGCTCAGCAGCGCCGGGGTGAGCGCCAGCACGGCCGCGGCCCCCAGCGTCGTACGCCGGTGCGGGCCGGACAGCGGGCGCGGGCGCGGCTGCCAGGCGCCCTCGAACTCCGCCGGGGGAGCGGTCACCGCCGCCGCCAGCCACAGCGGTGTCATCAGCAGGTAGTAGCCGTCCTGCGAGCGGGTCGCCAGATAGAAGGCGCACCAAGGCAGGACGGTCGCCGCGGGCCCGAGCCTGCGCATGAACAGCACCATCAGCACGAGCAGGCCCGCCGCGAGCAGCACACTCGCGTGCCCGTACCAGTCGAGGCGGTCGCTGCCGTCGGTGAAATAGAGCGAGATGTCCGCGAGACCCTGGCCGTGCAGGGTCGCGCCCTGCGTCAGCGGCAGCGCGACCCCTCGGATCCAGGTGCCCGGTTCGCTCACGATGAAGTACGTGTTGATCAGCAGCCACACGGTGGCCGCGATGCCGGTGATCCGCAGCACCAGCAGCCCCGCCGCCCGGCCGCCCAGTTCGCCCCGGCGCACCGCGTACACCCCGGCCAGCAGGAACGGCGCGAGGAACCACGGCAGTTGCTGTGCCGCGCACGCCGCGCCCAGACACGCGGCGCGGGCGATGTCGGCCGGGCCGAGGCGTCCGCCCCGGCCGATCCGGGGCCAGCGGACCACCACCGGGATCAGCAGGGCCAGCGCGGTGATCGCCGGGTAGCCGAGGCGGGCGTACATCGGCAGGAAGCCGAAGCCGAGGCAGGCCATCGTCGCCGCCGAGCGCCACGGCACGGGCAGCATCCGCCACAGCACGACCGTGCCCACGAGCAGCGCGCCCGTGCCCACCGCGGTGGCCGGGATGCCGCCGCGGCCCAGCCACAGCAGCGGCGCGGTCAGCAGCGGGACCAGCGGGGGATACCCGTACGTGAAGTCGTAACTCCCCGACACCGTCGGGGTGAGGGCGGCGCCGTGGCCGAAGAGCCAGGGCCAGGACTGTCCGTAGACGGGGTGCCCGGCGACCAGTGAGCGGGCTGCCTGGGTGGACAGCAGGGCCTCGTCGGAGCCGCCGTGGTTCATGAGCCAGGTGCACACCGCGAGGGTGATCGCGGTCGCCAGGACGCACAGGTCCAGGCGCGCCAGCGAGCGGGTCCGGCGGACCACCAGGGCCAGCACCCCGGACACCAGGATCGATACGTAACAGAGCGAGACCACCGCGGCCACGGGGAGGCGGTGGCTCGCGCCCTGGGTCCACACAGAGCGGGCGCCGATGAAGAGGCTGATGTCGGCGAGGAGGGTCAGGACGCGGTGCCACTGCGCGGGGGATTCCGGGACGGCGGACACCGCCGACCGGGTCCGCCGACCGGGTGCCACCAGCTGTGTTTCTGCCAAGTGCACGTCACGGGAGGCTAGTCGCGCCCGGTGAGCGGGGCGTCGCCGGAGGTGAAGAGTCCGGTGTGAGGCCGGTAAGGCTTCCTCCGGGGCCTCGGTGCCGGCCTTCCGTCCGGGTCGCGGACCGTGTCGCTGTTAGGCCGAACGGGTGACATGGCGTAAGAATGGCTGGTGCAGCAGTTGAGGACGAGTCAGTTCGGGGGGAGCCGGTGAACAGCCACGACGTCACCGATGAACAGTGGGAAGGGCTCGCCCAGGTCGTGCCACTGCGGGGCCGGGACGCCTGGCCGTCGGCCGTGGACCACCGCTCGCTGCCCGACGCGGAGACGGAGACCCGCCGCCGCTTCGTCGTCCTGCGGGTCAACATCTTCGCCGACGCCCGCGAGGTCGCCGAGACCCTCATGGCCGGCATCCCGGTCCTGCTCGACCTCAGCGGCGCGGAGACGGACGTCGCCAAGCGCGTCCTCGACTTCAGCACCGGTGTCGTCTTCGGCCTCGCCAGCGGCATGCACCGCGTCGACCGCAACGTCTTCCTGCTGACCCCGGCCGACACCGAGGTCACGGACCTGATCGAGGACGCGGGGGCGGCGGGCTCCTGACCCTGTCCTCCGGGGATGTGGTCCCTCGATCGTAGGAAGGTCTCCCGGGCGGAACGGTTCGCCTCCAGGCGGAGTCCTACGGTCCGGTCATGACCGTCCCTTCCGCGCGCCCCGAACCGGACGCAGCGCCTCCGCCCGCCGACCACGCGAGCGACGCCGTGGCGTCCACGCCCGCCCCGCCCGGCGACCGGACCCACCACGTCCGCCCCTGCGTCACCGAGCTCCGGCTCTCCGCGTTCGCCGGGCACCGGCAGGCCGGGCTCGCCCTCGGGCCCGTCACGCTGTTCGCCGGGCCCAGCGGGGCCGGCAAGACGACGGCCCTGCGGGCGTACGAGGCCTTGGCGCGCCTCGGCGGGGGCGGTGCCGTCGGTGACGTGTTCCCCGATGCCGCGGACTGCGTGCCCGAGCGGGCCCGGCCCGACGCGCAGCGGCGCCGGGGCTTCCGGATCGGCTGCACCGTCGATGGACCGGAGGGGCCGGTCCGGCTCGACGTCGCCGTACAGGCCGAGCCCGAACTGCGCATCGTGGGCGAGCGGTTGACGGCCGGCGGGCTCGTCCTGCTGGAGACCGCGCTGCGCGACCCGTCCCGCCCGTTCGTGCAGGCGGCCTGGCACACGGCGGGCTCGTCCCCCGTGACGCGGGCCCCGCTGCCCGACGACCGGCTCGGCACCGCGCTGCTGCCGTTACGCGTGGCCGGCAAGACCGACGGCCAGCGCCGCGTGCTCGCCGCCGCCGAGCAGATGGTGGTCGCCCTGCGCTCCGTCTTCGCCTGCGACCCGGACCCCGGCCGGATGCGCGCCCCCGTGCCGACCGGCTCCGGCCGGCTGCTCAGCGGCTGCGACAACCTCGCCGACGTGTTGTGGCGCACCCAGGCGGAGTGCGGCCGACGGCACGCGCAACTCGTCGCGGCGGTCCGCGGCGGCTGCGCCGGCGCCGTCACGGACGTACTCGCCGAACCCTTCGCCGACGGCACGGTCCGCGCGTTGCTGGACCGGGGCGACGGACACCGCACGGCCCTGCGCCGCCTGGGGGACGGCGAGTTGAGGTACCTGGCCCTCGCCCTGGTCCTGCTGACCGGGCCCGGGGTGCTGGAGGTGGATGCGGCCGGCGAGGTGCCCGCGGCGATGCAGGCGCTCACCGTGCTCGCCGACGGCTTCGACCGCTGTCTGGACCCCGGCCAGCGGAGTGAACTGCTGCGGCTGGCCACGCGGATGGCCGCCCGCGGACACATCCGGTTCGTCGCCGCGGTGAGCGACGCGTCCTGGGCCGCGGGGACGGCCGGAGTCACAGTGGTACACCTGGAGCCGTGACAGAACCACGCGACCCCGGGCCCCTCGACGTGCCGAAACTGCAGCGCAGACTGGCCGACTTCGCCGCCGCCCGCGACTGGCAGCAGTACCACACCCCCAAGAACCTCGTCGCGGCCCTCAGCGTGGAGGCCTCCGAACTGGTCGAGATCTTCCAGTGGTTGACGCCGGAGGAGTCGACGCGGGTGATGGACGACCCCGACTCGGCCCACCGCGTCACCGACGAGGTCGCCGATGTCCTCGCGTATCTGCTCCAGTTGTGCGAGGTGCTCGGCGTCGATCCGCTGGCGGCGCTGGCCGCGAAAATCGACCGCAACGAGCGCCGGTTCCCGCCCTCGTAAGGAGCCGTTCGATCCGTTTTCACTCTCCGCAGTCGAAGTCCCGCTCGAAATCGATTTGTTGTCCGCAGATTTCCGTCTTCCTCTGGCTTTTCGCCCCGCACGCGCTCACGCTGGGTAGTGGACAGCGGGGTTCGATGGACGTGCGGACAGCGCGTCGTGGCAGACGGGGACAGCGCATGGACGCGGTGCGGCTCATCGTGACGAGCAGACGTGCCCTGGCGGGATCCGGCGGTACGCCGGAGACCTTGACGGAGGTGTGGCAGGCGCAGGCCCTGGCCCAGGCGATAGGCAGTCGCCTCGCGGTCCACGGCCCACCCGAACTGCGCGGCGAGGCACTGGGGTTGACCGAACTGGCGGGCCGGGGCTGCGGCGTCCTGGACGCGCCGCAGCTCGCCATCGAGGATTTACGCGCGGCCCAGCTCACCGAACTGGGCGACGCCCGCCAGGCGCTGCTCTACCTCGGCGGCCTCCTCGGCGAGGTGGGCATCGCCCTCGTGGGCCTCGCCTGCGCCGCGGACGACGAGGGCACGTACTGGCAGTGCATGGAGGCCATCGACGCGGCGGACGAATCCAGGGACCGGGTCCGGGAGATGCTGCGCAAACTCACGGACGCGGAGCAGCGGTTGACGGAGAAGGAAGCGGGTTAGCTTCTCGGGTGCGGGTGCGGGTGCGGGTGCGGGTGCGGGTGCGGGCGCGGGTGCGGGTGCGGGTGCGGGCGCGGGGCGCCGGTGCCGGTCGCCAGGTGGCGGGTGGCGGTCGGCGGGTGGTGGTGGCACGTGGGAGGTGGCGGTGGGTTCCGGGCCGGCCGGACGAGAGGCGTGCGATGCCGAGCCGGCCGGGAGGTGATCCGGTCAGTCAGTCAGCCAGCCTCGGGCTCGTCGCCCGTTCGGCCCGCCGACTGCAGGTCCGCGTCCAGTGCCGACAGATCCGCGTTCAGCGCCGCCATGAGCTCCTCCATCTGCTGCAGCAACCCCTTGGGCTGGCCGGTGCCCCCGCCCTGCTGCGGCACGGATTCTTCGGACATGACGGCCTCCTAGGCCTGCCGGCCCCCGAGGAGGCCGATGCGGGTGACGCGCCGGTGACGACCGACCGGTGCGGGTGCCGGTCGGCCCGGCTCCGCTCCGGAGAACGATCACTGTCGGGCCGGGTCACTGGCACGTGCGGCCCGCGTGCACGGCGTTGACGCAATTTCACCCGACCGGGGACGGCCGTGGCCGGAGGGACCGGTGGGGTTGACCGGCACCGGAGCGTGCAGGATGGAGGCATGGATCTTCGCATCTTCACAGAGCCCCAGCAGGGCGCCACCTACGACACGTTGCTCGCCGTGGCGAAGGCCACGGAGGACCTTGGATTTGATGCATTTTTCCGGAGTGATCATTACCTCCGCATGGGCGCGACGGACGGCCTCCCCGGCCCCACCGACGCCTGGATCACCCTCGCCGGACTGGCCCGCGAGACCAAGCGGATCCGCCTCGGCACACTGATGACCGCCGGCACCTTCCGGCTGCCCGGCGTGCTCGCCATCCAGGTCGCCCAGGTCGACCAGATGTCCGGCGGCCGCGTCGAACTCGGCCTGGGCGCGGGCTGGTTCGAGGAGGAGCACACGGCGTACGGCATCCCCTTCCCGAAGGAGAAGTTCGCCCGCCTGGAGGAGCAGCTGGCCATCGTCACCGGACTGTGGGAGACGAAGCTCGGCGACACCTTCGACTTCCACGGCACCTACTACGACCTCAAGGACTCGCCCGCGCTGCCCAAGCCCGCGCAGGAGAAGATCCCCGTCCTGATCGGCGGCCACGGCGCCGTCCGCACCCCGCGTCTGACCGCGCGCTACGCCGACGAGTTCAACATCCCGTTCGCCTCCGTCGAGGACAGCGAGCGCCAGTTCGGCCGGGTGAAGGCCGCGGCCGTCGAGGCCGGGCGGCCCGCGAACGACCTCATGTACTCCAACGCGCTGGTCGTCTGCGTCGGCAAGGACGACCAGGAGGTCGCCCGCCGCGCCGCCGCCATCGGCCGCGAGGTCGACGACCTCAAGGCCAACGGTCTGGCCGGTTCCCCGGCCGAGGTCGTCGACCGGATCGGCAAGTTCGCCGAGATCGGTTCGCAGCGCATCTACCTCCAGATCCTCGACCTCTCCGACCTGGACCACCTGGAGCTGATCTCCGCCCAGGTGCAGTCGCAGCTGTCGTAGCGCCGGGAAATGGACTGCGGGAAATAGGCAGCGGGAAATAGGCAGCGCGAAATAAACAAAGGCGCCGGTCGGTGCCGTGTGCCAAGGTGAGACGGTCGTCCTGAAGGCCCCCAGGATCACCCCCTGGGGGCCTTCACGCGTACGTCACCACAACTCGTCCGTCGTCCGAATCATCCCGTCCACCCGGCCGGAGAGGCCCGCGCATGTTCCTGACCATCACCACCACCGGCACCCCCGAACGCCCCGCCACCGACCTCGGCTACCTGCTGCACAAGCATCCCGACAAGGCGCAGGCGTTCTCCACCTCCTACGGCACGGCGCACGTCCTCTACCCCGAGGCGGATGCCCAACGCTGCACGGCGGCGCTGCTGTTGGAGGTCGATGCGGTGGCGCTGGTGCGTCGGGGGAAGGGCAAGGGCCGTGGCGGAGCACCCGACGCGGCACTCGCGCAGTACGTCAACGACCGCCCGTACGCGGCCTCTTCGCTGCTCGCGGTGGCGCTGAGCGGTGTCTTCTCCAGCGCGATGAAGGGCGCCTGTCAGGCGAAGCCCGAACTCCCCGCGCAGGCACGGCCGTTGCGCATCGAGGTGCCCGCACTGCCCGCCCGCGGCGGCCCGGATCTCGTACAGCGGCTGTTCGAGCCGCTCGGCTGGACGGTCACCGTCGAACCGATCGCCCTGGACGCCGAGTTCCCGGAGTGGGGCGACTCGCGGTACGTGCGACTGGTCCTGGAGTCCGAGGCGCTGACCCTCGCCGCGGCCCTGCGTCACCTCTATGTGCTGCTGCCGGTGCTCGACGACGCCAAGCACTACTGGGTCGCGCCCGACGAGGTCGACAAGCTGCTCCGGGTCGGCGAGGGCTGGCTGCCGGAGCACCCCGAGCAGAAGCTGATCGTCGGCCGCTACCTCTCGCGCCGCTGGTCGCTGACCCGGGAGGCGATGGAGCGGCTTGAGCTGGTGCGGCTGGCCGAGGCCGACGACAGCGAGGTCGAGGACATCGACAACGCCGTCGAGGCGGAGACCGAGACGGAGCAGAAGCCGACCCCGCTCGCCGTGCAGCGCCGGGACGCGATCCTTGCCGCGCTGCAGGCGTCCGGCGCGGCCCGTGTGCTCGATCTCGGGTGCGGACAGGGCCAGTTGGTGCAGGCGCTGCTCAAGGACGTGCGGTTCACCGAGATCGTCGGCGTCGACGTGTCGATGCGTGCGCTCACCATCGCTTCCCGGCGGCTCAAGCTGGACCGGATGGGGGAGCGGCAGGCCTCGCGCGTGAAGCTCTTCCAGGGCTCGCTCGCCTACACCGACAACCGGCTCAAGGGGTACGACGCCGCCGTGCTCAGCGAGGTGATCGAACACCTCGACCTGCCCCGGCTGCCGGCCCTGGAGTACGCGGTGTTCGGCGCGGCCCACCCGCGCACGGTCCTGGTGACCACCCCGAACGTCGAGTACAACGTGCGCTGGGAGACCCTCCCGGCCGGCCACGTCCGGCACGGCGACCACCGCTTCGAGTGGACGCGGGACGAGTTCCGCGCCTGGGCGGCCGCGGTCGCCGAACGGCACGGCTACGGCGTGGAGTTCGTACCCGTCGGACCGGACGACCCCGAGGTGGGCCCGCCCACGCAGATGGCCGTGTTCAGGATCGAGGACGCGACCGAGAAGAACAGCGGGACAGAGAAGAACGACAAGAGCGAGAAGGAGGCGAAGGCAGCATGAGTGAGGCAACTGAGGCAACCGAGACGCAGGTGACCCAGAAGCGGGGCCGGGTCCTCCCCGTCACCGACCTCTCCCTCGTCGTCCTCGTCGGTGCCTCCGGCTCCGGCAAGTCCACCTTCGCGCACCGGCACTTCAAGCCGACCGAGGTCATCTCCTCCGACTTCTGCCGCGGCTTGGTCTCCGACGACGAGAACGACCAGGGCGCGACGAAGGACGCCTTCGACGTCCTGCACTACATCGCGGGCAAGCGCCTGGCAGCCGGCCGCCGCACGGTCGTGGACGCGACCAGCGTGCAGCAGGACTCTCGGCGTCAACTGATCGACCTGGCCAAGCAGTACGACGTACTGCCCATCGCCATCGTGCTGGACGTGCCGGAGGAGGTGTGCGCCGCGCGCAACGCGGGCCGCACCGACCGGGCCGACATGCCCCGCCGGGTCATCCAGCGGCACATCCGCGAACTGCGCCGCTCGGTACGCCACTTGGAGCGCGAGGGCTTCCGCAAGGTGCACGTCCTGCGGGGTGTCGAGGACATCGAGGGCGCCACGGTCGTCACCGAGAAGCGCTTCAACGACCTGACCCACCTCACCGGACCCTTCGACATCATCGGCGACATCCACGGCTGCGCCGCCGAACTGGAGTCGCTCCTTGCCAAGTTGGGCTACGCCGACGGCGCGCACCCGGACGGCCGTACCGCCGTCTTCGTCGGCGACCTGGTCGACCGCGGCCCGGACTCGCCCGGCGTGCTGCGTCGCGTGATGTCCATGGTCGGTTCCGGCAACGCCCTCTGCGTCCCGGGCAACCACGAGAACAAGTACGGCCGCCACCTCAAGGGTCGCAGGGTCCAGCACACCCACGGCCTCGCCGAGACCATCGAGCAGATGGCGGGCGAGAGCGACGAATTCGCCGCCCAGGTAAGGGAGTTCATCGACGGACTGGTCAGCCACTACGTCCTGGACGGCGGCAAGCTGGTCGTCTGCCACGCGGGCCTGCCCGAGAAGTACCACGGCCGCACCTCCGGCCGGGTCCGCTCGCACGCCCTCTACGGCGACACCACCGGCGAGACCGACGAGTTCGGGCTGCCCGTGCGCTACCCGTGGGCCGAGGACTACCGAGGCAGGGCGGCCGTCGTCTACGGCCACACCCCCGTCCCGGAGGCGAGCTGGCTCAACAACACCATCTGCCTGGACACCGGCGCCGTCTTCGGCGGCAAGCTCACCGCGCTGCGCTGGCCGGAGCGGGAACTGGTCGACGTACCGGCCGAGCGGGTCTGGTACGAGCCGACCCGCCCGCTGCGCACGGAGGCACCCGGCGGACACGACGGGCGCCCGCTCGACCTGGCGGACGTGCACGGCCGCCGCGCGGTGGAGACCCGGCACGCCGGCCGGGTCGCGGTGCGCGAGGAGAACGCGGCGGCGGCCCTGGAGGTCATGAGCCGCTTCGCGGTCGACCCGCGCCTGCTCCCGTACCTCCCGCCGACCATGGCCCCGACGGCGACCTCGCAGATCGAGGGCTTCTTGGAGCACCCGGCGGAGGCGTTCGCGCAGTTCGCCCAGGACGGGGTCGCGCGGGTCGTGTGCGAGGAGAAGCACATGGGCTCGCGAGCGGTGGCACTGGTGTGCAAGGACGCGGAGGCGGCCGCGAAGCGCTTCGGCGTGAACGGCCCCACCGGCTCCCTCTACACCCGCACGGGCCGCCCCTTCTTCGACGACGGAGCGGTGACGGAGGACATCCTCAGCCGCCTCCGCACGGCCGCCACCGAGGCCGGCCTCTGGGCCGAACTCGAAACGGACTGGCTCCTGTTGGACGCCGAACTGATGCCGTGGTCGCTGAAGGCGTCCGGCCTGCTGCGCTCGCAGTACGCGGCGGTCGGCGCCGCGTCCGGGGCGGTGTTCCCGGGTGCGCTGGCCGCTCTGGAAGGCGTGGCGGCACGGGGCGTAGAGGTGACGGACCTCCTCTCCCGCCACCGCGAACGAGCCGCGGACGCGGCGGCGTTCACTGACGCATACCGCCGCTACTGCTGGCAGACGGACGGCCTGGACGGCGTACGCCTGGCACCCTTCCAGGTCCTCGCGGTCCAGGGCCGCAGCCTCGCCGGACTCCCGCACGACCAGCAACTGGCCCTCCTGGACCGGCTGGTGGAGCACGACGGCAGCGGCCTGCTCCAGACCACCCGCCGCCTCTACGTCGACACCGCCGACCCCGAGTCGGTCCGGGCCGGCATCGACTGGTGGCTGGAGATGACGGGCCGCGGCGGCGAGGGCATGGTCGTCAAGCCCCTCGACGCCCTGACCCGCACCACGGAGGGCCGCCTGGTCCAACCCGGCATCAAGTGCCGGGGCCGGGAGTACCTCCGGATCATCTACGGCCCGGAGTACACCCGCCCCGACAACCTCACCCGCCTGCGCCGCCGCTTCCTCAACCACAAGCGCTCCCTGGCGATCCGCGAGTACGCCCTGGGCCTGGAGGCCCTGGACCGACTGGCAGAGGGCGAGCCGCTGTGGCGGGTGCACGAGGCGGTGTTCGGGGTGCTGGCGTTGGAGTCCGAGGCGGTGGATCCTCGGCTCTGAACCGGCGGACGGCTTCCCGGCCGTCGCCCAGGGTGACCCGGTCCGAACCGGCCGGGTCACCCTGCCACAGGCACACCGGTTCCGTGCGCTGTTGTGAACTTGACCTGGTTCTGCCGAGGCCGTCGTGCTAGCTTCGCTGGTCAGTCAGGTGAACCGGCTCATGGGGGAAGGTCGGTGGAAACGGCGGCGGGATTAAGCGAGTTCGGGCGCGCACCGGGCAGGGACCTGCTGTTCCGTCTGACCGAAGCCCTGTGCGGGCTCGGTTGTCTGGACGACCAGGCCGGGCGCACATACTTTGCGACGCTGCTCTCCGAGCAGTTGAACCTGCGCGTCGACCTCCGCGGTGTCAAACAGCGCGAGGACGTCATCGCCATGGCTCGGGCGGCGCTCAGCGTCATGGCGGGGGAGCGCATCCTGATCGATGTCGTCCGCGTCTTCGAGGGAGCGTCGGTCGCCGACCGGTTCGAGCAGTTGCTCACCCCTCCTGCCGCGTCCAGCGGCGTGGCCTCGCCGCTGTTCGGCCCGCTCAGCGAGGAGGACGTCGGCTCCGCCCTTGCCCTGCTGGACGATGCCGAGACGAGGCTGTCCGAGATCGGGCTGCGGGACGGGCTCGCGGGTGAGCTGCATCTCGACCTGCCGCTGCATCTGTCGGTCATTCAACTCTTCAGCTTCGTACTGGAGTTGAACGTCCAGCCCGACGGACTGCCGCCCGCCGTCCTGCTGATGGAGCACGCGGCGCTGCAGTCCAGGAACCCGGGCCGAAGGCTCGCCTTCTCGGCCTGGTCCCATCGCTGGGCCGACCGCGCGGGGCTGCTGGCGGAGCTTGAGCAACGCAGGTCCGAGCGGATGGTCGTGACAACGGACGCGTCGATTCCCAGGTGCCTGGTCGTCGCCGTCGACCCGGCCCGCGACGGCTCCGGGGACATCGTCGTCCGGCCGTGGCTGAACACCGTACCCGGGCGTTGGCATCCGCAACCCGCCGAACCCGAGACGACCGGTCTGGACGGGCTCGGCCCGGCGGTCGAGCGCGCCCTGCGCCAGGTGATCCGGCTCTCGCCAAGGCGCCAGGAACAAGTCCCCCTGGGCATCCCGCAATCGCCCCCCTACGTCGAGTTCGTGCTGCCCTACGACCTCCTCAACCACGATGTGGCCGGGCTGAGGCTGCGCTCCGGTGACGGCAAGCCACTGCCGCTGGCCCTGAAGTACGGGGTGCATCTGCGCAGTCTGGAACGGATGCGCACGGACGACGCCCTGGTCCGGACGCAGTGGCTGGAGCGCTGGAACACCCTGCAGAGCCAGGGCATCGGCGTGCACGGCTGGCAGGCCCGTGACGCCGACCGGCTCGACGAGTGGCTGGCCTCCCTGGCCGCCGAACCGAGCCGTACGGCCGTGGTGATCGACGCCCCCGACGGCGGCGCCGCGACGGACGCGCTCAAGGCGGCCATCGCGGAAGGGGTCGGCCTCGCCGTCTGGGACCGGCGCGGCGAGTTCCTGGAGGAGCGGCGCGAGGTGGTCACGGCGGTGTTCGCCGCGGTACCGGCGTGCGCCCAGATACCCATCGCGATCCACCGTCTGCGCCGCACGGCCGAGTTGGACGTGGCCGGACTGCTCCTGCTGGGCCGCCACATCGCGTTCTTCTGGGACGACCCCTACCGGCTGGTGGACATCCAGGTCGTCGTGGACGACCTCGCCGTGAGCGGCAAGAGTGCCGAGAGCACAGACAGCGAGGAGAGTGCGTGATGAGCGTGCCAGAGGTGCAGGGCCGGCAGGAATGGCACGTCTTCCACGCCACCGGACGTGCCCCCGACGGCATGCCGCCCGAGATGCCGGAGCCGCCGCCCTGGCGCAGGTTCCGCGGCGACCCGCCGCTGCCCGCGCCGCCCGACGACGAGGAGGCCGCGCTGCGCCGCCTGGGACCCGGCGACGTGATACGCCAACTCGGCGCCGAGGAGAGCGACATCATCAACGCGGCGCTGCTGCTGCGCAGGCCGCTGCTGATCACCGGGCCGCCCGGCATCGGTAAGTCCACCCTCGCCTTCCTCATCGGCCGCGAACTCGGCCTCGGGCGGGTCCTCGAATGGAACATCGTCAGCCGCACCACACTGCGCGACGGGCTCCACACGTACGACGCCCTGGGACGGGCACAGGCCATCGCCGCCTGGCGGGCGGGACTGCGGGAGGAGTTCGGCGAGGAGCCCGAAGAGGGGGCGGTCGACGACACGGAGGGTGTCATCCCGACGGACCGCCAACCGACGCCCACACTGGGAGAGTTCATCTCCCTCGGCGCTCTGGGCACGGCCCTGCTGCCCTACCGTCGCCCGCGCGTCCTGCTCATCGACGAGCTGGACAAGAGCGACATCGACCTGCCCAACGACCTGTTGCATGTCCTGGAGAACGGCAGCTACGAGATACCCGAACTGGTGCGTGACGCGGCCGAGTCGGCCCGTGTCCACACCAGCGACCCCGGCGGGCACGCGGTGGTGCGCGAGGGCAGGGTGGAGTGCCGGGAGTTCCCGGTCGTGGTGATCACCAGCAACGGGGAGCGGGAGTTTCCGGCGGCCTTCCGCAGGCGCTGCCTGCCGCTGGAGATGCGGCCGCCCACCCGGGAGCAGCTGCTGGCCATCGTGGAGAGCCACTTGAGGGCCCGCCCGGAAGGGGCGGAGCGCCTGGTGGACGAGTACATCCGCCGGGTGCGCAGCGGGGGCACCCACTCGCTCGACCAGTTGCTGAACGCGGTGCAGTTGACTACTGCGGGTGGTTTTCAAGCCGATACCGACGGGCGTAAGCTCGTCGAAATGCTCCTCCGCGACCTCGCGAAGGGCCGCTGAATGACCGGTTTACCCCGGGAGCGGGCACCTGGACCCGACGAATTCGGTGCGGGGCCAGCGGAATCTGTGTATGAGCCGCGAGAGGCGTCGGCCCCTCTCCCGGACCGTTCCGAATCCGCTCTCCACTGGCAGGAGTTGGCGGACGCGGTCTGGCTGAGTGCGTACTGGCACCGGACCGGACGGCACACCCCGCCGACCGCGGTGGAGACAACCCAGGACAGCGAGCCCGGCGGAGGGACACCACCGTCACCACCCGCTTCGCCGCTCGGGGACCGCCCCGAGCAGTCGACCGACGAGAGCTTCCCGGTCTCGCGGCCGTTGCCCGCGCCCGACCCGGAGGGTCCCGACCAGGTACATCTGGGCCGGCCCGTCCTCACCCGCCCCGACAGCGTGCCGGGTTCGGGGCGCCAATCCGCGCTGCTGGCCCGCGCGTTGCACCGCTTGGCGCGCCGGGTGCCGTCCCACACCGCCGTGCAGCTGGACGAGGAGGCCACGGCCGAGCGGGGGGTCTCGGACGGGCTGTGGCTGCCGTGGTTCCAGCCGGCCACCTCGACGGCGTTCGATCTCGTGCTCCTGGTCGACCAGGCTCCCACCATGGCGGTCTGGCGTGAGTCCACCGCCAGTCTGTCCCTCGCCGCGGAACACAGCGGCGCCTTCCGGGCCGTACGCATCGTCGGGCTGGACGTGCCTCGTACCGGGCAGCCCGCACTGCGGTGGGGCGGGGAACGCATCACGGCCGATCTGGGGGAGATCCTCAGCGGGAGGGGGGACCGGGTCTTCCTGGTCGTCACCGACGGGCTCGGACACGGCTGGGCGGGACCCGCCGCCGACCAGTTGCTCGAGTGCCTCGGCCGGGCCGGTCCGACAGCCGTCCTGCATCTGCTGGCGCCCTACATGCGGCACCGGTCGTCCCTCTATCCGTACCACGTGATCCTGGAGGCCGGAGGTCTCGGGGCCCCCAACCGACGCCTCGGCGTACGACCGCCGAAGAGCGGACCCGATCCCATGCGGCCGCTGCCGGAGTCCGGGGACACCACCGTGCCGATCCCGGTGCTGAGTCTGAAACCGGGCAGCATCGGAGCCTGGGCCGAACTGGTCACCGGTGAGGCGGGGGTCTGCCGTGAGCTGCCCATGGTGCTGGCCGGAACGCTGGAGAAGGGAGCGCCCGCACCTGGCCTGCGCGCACCCCGCCATCCCCGCGCCGCCGCAGCGGCGGTACGGCGCTTCGCCACCCTCGCCACACCCACCGCACGTCGGCTCGCCACCCAACTGGCCGCCGTTCCCTTCGAGTTCGACCTCATCGACGAGCTGCGCAAACGGACGATGCCGGAGAGCGGCCCCGACCATCTGGCCGAGATCCTGATGGGCGGACTGATCGACTGGGGTGGCTTCGGTACGGAACCCGAGTTCGCGGAAGGTGTGCGCGAGGCTCTTCTTGCCACCACCACTCGCTCCCAACTGGCCGCCATAGTAAGCGTGTTGGGCGAGCTGCCCGCCGCCGGTGCACGCGGGGTGGCCCTCCGTGCCGCCCTGCGCGATCCGGCGGGGGCCACCCTGCCCGATCCGAGCGCGCGCGGCTGGCACCACTCCGAACTGGCCGTCATGCGCGCGCTTTCGGGGCCGTACTCCGAGCGGGCCCGCCGGATCGAGGAGAGCAACCCGGTTGTTGACGGAACCCCGTCGGCGCCGGACGGACTTCCGGGTGATCCGCCGACGACGGTGACATCACTCGAAGACGAGCACGGAGCGCGTCCCGACCGGACTGGGAACTCCACGGAGGCACGGCCAGGCATGGAGATGAACTCGATGGGAGGGCCCGCCCTCCTGGTGAACGTTCCGCTGAGGAACACGTCGTTCGTGGGTCGCGCGGCCCTGCTGCGGGCAGTCGAGGAACAGCTCGCGGGGCAGGACACCGCGGCCGTGCTGCCGCACGCCCTGCACGGCATGGGAGGTGTGGGGAAGTCCCAACTGGCGCTCGAGTACGTGTATCGGCACCAGCTCGACTACAAGGTGATCTGCTGGATCCCCGCCGAGCGGGAGAGCCTCATCCTGACCGCGCTCGCCGGTCTGGCCGCGCGGCTGCGGCTCCCCCTCGCGGGACAGGACGGCGGCGGTGCTCCCGCGGCCAACACAGCGGTGCCTGCGGTCCTGGAAGCGCTGCGCACGGGAGTGCCGTACGACAACTGGCTGCTGATCTTCGACAACGCCGAGGATGTCGAAGCCGTGCGCAGCTACTTCCCCGGGAACGGTCCGGGGAAGATCATCGTCACCTCCCGAAACCGCGAATGGGAGCGCGTGGCAACGCCGTTGCCGGTGAACGTCTTCGAGCGTGAGGAATCGATCGAACTGCTCCAGAAGCGCTCCCCGGACCTGTCCGAGGCCGACGCCGACCGGCTCGCCTCGGCCCTGGGCGACCTGCCGCTCGCCGTGGAACAGGCCGGGGCCTGGCGTGCGGTCACGGGGATGCTGGTCGACGACTACCTCGAACTGCTGAACAGGCGCAGCCCCGAGATCCTCCATCTCGACCCGGCCCCCGACTATCCGGTCTCGGTCGCGGCGGCATGGGACATCTCGCTGGAGCGGATCAAGGAGAACAGCCCGGGAGCGCGCGAACTCCTGGACATCTGCGCGTGCATGGCTCCCGAACCCGTACCGCTCTCCATACTGCGCAAGAGCCGCGGGATCGACATCACGCCCAACGTCGACCCCATCCTGGCCGACGCGATCAAACTGAGCCGGGCCATCCGCGACCTGACCCGGTTCTCCCTGGTCAAACTGGACCTTCGGTTCGATGCCCTGCAGATGCACCGACTCCTGCAGAACGTGCTCCTCGCCAAACTGGGCCCCGAGGAGCGTGAGCGCATGCGCAACGCGGCCCACCAGCTCCTGTCGGCGGCAAAACCCGGCCACTACGCCTCGTCCCAGGAGTGGCCCGCCTACCAGGCGCTGCTGCCGCACGCGTTCAGCTCGCAGACGGCGACCAGCACGGACACGTATGTGCGCGACCTGGTCTACGAGACCGTGCTGTTCCTCTACTACTGGGGAGATCACCAAAGCGCCGTCGACTTCGCCCGGCAGGCCTACCGGGCCTGGCTCGCCGCGTCCGGCGAGGAGAACATCCACGTCATCCGCATCTCGAAGATCCTGGCGTTCCTGCTGCGGGTCGTCGGCGAGGCCGGTGAGTCCATCCCGCTCAACGAGACGGCGCTGGAGGTCTCGCGCCGGGTGGACGTCGACCCGGAGGATCTCATCGACTCGATGATCGAGATGGCCGACGCGCGGCGCTACCAGGGCAGGTTCGCGGAAGCCCGCGATCTGGGGCAGGAGGCCACCGAATGGGCCGGCTCCCAGTTGGGACCGGACGACGCGGTCACTCTCCGGGCCGCCCACAGCTGGTGCGTCGACCTGAGGCTGTGCGGCCAGTTCCGCGAGGCACTGGCCATGGACCGGCAGACGGCGCGGTTGCGCGAGGAACTGTTCGGCCCCGCCAGCTCGTTGACGCTCAACACCCTCAACGGCGTTGCGATCGACATCCGGGAAAGCGGCGACTATCCCGCCGCCCGTGTCTTTCTGGAGGACGTCTACCGCCAGGCGCATGCCTCGCTCGGCGAGGACAACCCGCTCACGCTGCGCATCGCGGGCAATCTCGCCGTCTGCCGGCGCCGCGACGGCGCGATCGCGGATGCCGCCAAGCTCGGCGAACAGGTGCTGCGCCACCTGGTGACCGCCTACGGCCCCGATCACACCGACACCATGTCGACCGCCATCAACGTCACCGTCGACCGCCGCGTCGCCGGTGATCTGGAGGGTTCCCGGTGGCTCGGTGAGGACACGGTACGGCGCCTCACCCGACGCTACGGCGAGAACCACGGGCACACCCTGCTTGCCAAAGCGAACCTCGCCGCCACACTCCAGGCCCTCGGCGATCTCGACGCCGCCCAGCAGTTGGAGGAGGAGGCGGCCCGCAGACTCGCCGAGGTCGTCGGCCCCCGCCATGTGACCACCCTGACGGTCGACCTGGGCCGCGCCAACGCGGCCTACGCACGCCTCGACTTCGGACAGGCCCACGAGATCGACCGGGCCAATCTTCCCTCGCTCACCCAGGTCGCGGGCGAGGACCATCCACTGACCCTGTCGTGTGTCGCGAACCTGGCCCTGGACCTGCGCGGTCTTGGCCGGGGTGCCGACGCGGACGAGATGGAGCGCAGGGCGGTGGAGGGCTTCACCCGGGTGCTCCGTGAAGATCATCCGTGGCTGCAGGCGGCACGCCTTCGGCGACGCATTCAGTGCGACATGACGCCGATGCCGCTGTAGGCGACGGCAGTGGCCCCGGTTGCCACCTCGAGTCCCGCATCGACGGGGCTCTGACCTGCGCGGCAAGGCATGCTCCGGTGTCCACCGCATGCCGTGAAAGGGCACGGTGAATCTTGTGCAATGATCTGGCGGGGCTTCGCCGCAACACGTCGGCACAGGTGGCCCGTAGACCGCCGAGAGAACGAAGGGGGAGGCACCTTGCACCGGCCGCTGACCCATGTGCCCGACGTCCGAACCACCGTCGGTGAAGGGGTTTCCAGCGTCGGAGCCCGGGTCTGGGAGTCGGATCTGACCGACCTCGCCCACCTGCCTCTCACCGCCTTCGACACCCTGACGCCGCTCGGCAGCAGCGATCGCCTTCTGGCGGAAGTCCTGCGCCCGCGCAGCAGCATGCGCGGCGGCGGCGAGCCGGGGAGAGCGGAGTAGGGTGCGCCCACTCCGCCCCACGCACGAGGAGCGGACAGCTCCTCCCGCCTGATCGCCCGCACGACGGAGGTCCTCCGGCAATGACGACCGAGCAGTCCCATCCTCCGTTGCGGATGCCCCACCACCTCCTCGCCGAACTCGCCACCGGTGGCGGCTCGTCCGAGGCCCTGGCCTTCCTCGAACGCGGTGAACGAGTGCGGCGGCTCCTGCTGTTGCGCACCCTTCAGGACCACCTCGAATCCGTGCCGACACCGCTCCCGCCGCACTCCGAGGCCTGGAGCGTCCTGCGGGCCGCGGCAGGCAAGGCTCCCGAAGCGGTCGAGCGGCTCATCCTGGCTCCCCAGGTGGGCAGTTGGCTGACCCACGTACTGCGGCGCATGAACGGCACCTCGGAGGGCCCGCCCCTGTGGGCGGAGGCCGGCCGACTGCGGGCACTGGCCGTCACGGCGGCTCTCCACGCCGGCATCGAGGCGGACCTCCTGGTCCCGCTCACCGACGGCACCCTGCACCTTCCCGGCCTGGGAATGGCTCAACTCGCCGACGTGGAACCCGGGGTGACGGTCGGCCGGGCGCGGACGCACGACGGTGAGCTGACCCTGACACTCCCCGAGACCACGGACTCGGCAGACCCCTTGCCCGGTGCCGTACTCACCTGCCGCCCCTCGACGGCACCGGCACGCGGCGAGACCGACGCGGCCGGCACCGGCACGCGTTGGGTCCCGCTGCGCACACTCGTCCACCGCGGCCCCTCGGGCGGCGTCGACATCCCGCTCGACGACCTGGACCCCTACCGCGACCTCGACGAGCCCATCGCACCGGCCCGGCTGGACACCGACGAGGCCGCCGTCTGGCAGACGCTGTTCGAAGAAGCCGCGGGCCTGCTCGGCGGAGCGGACGAGGGATCAGGGCTGGGCCGGCTCGACCCTGCAGCGATCAAAGCAGTCGTCCCGTGGGGGCGGACGAGCACCACTCCGCCGCCACCCCCCGACGTGCGGGTCTCCGCCACCAGCGGCGACTCCTACGGCGCCATGGTGATCGCTCGCCCCTCCTCCGCGCTCGCGCTCGCCGAGGCCTTCGTCCACGAGTTCCAGCACAGCAAACTCGCCGCGCTGCTCCACCTGTTCACCCTCCTCGACGACGACCGCGAGGAGCGCTACTACGCACCATGGCGCGCCGACCCGCGCCACCTCACGGGACTTCTGCACGGCGCCTACGCGTTCATCGGCGTCGCCGGCTTCTGGCGGGAACGGCTGGCCGACGCGGAGCATGCCGAGACGGCCGCGTACCACTTCGCGCTGCGCCGACTTCAGGGTCGGTTGGTCGTACGCACCCTGCTGGCGAGCGGCAGGCTCACGGCCCAAGGACGGGTGCTCGTCACCGGGCTGGCCCGGACGCTCGACGGTTGGCTGCGTGAACCCGTGGATGGGTCCGCCCTGCACCGGGCCCGTACCGCGGCCGCGCTGCACCGCACCGAGTGGCGCCTGCGGAACGTCGCACCGCACTCCGCCGCGGCGAACGACCCGGCCGGTCTCCGCTTCCGCCCCGACCGGGGATCCTGGCCCGACGTACGCACCTACGCGTTCGCCGACCGCCCGAGCACGCCCTCCACCGCAGACGAGCACCTGGCCGCCGGTAACCCGGCCACCGCTCTGGCCCGATACGCCGACGCGCTGGACGCCGATCCGGCCGAACCGCACGCTCTCGCGGGCTGGATCGTCGCCCGCGCGACCCTCACTCCGGGGCGGACCTCCCGCCATATGCTGGCCCGTCCCGAACTGCTCAAGGCACAGCACAGAGTCTGACGGCTTCCGCGGCCCAACTTGTCTTCTGCCGAGTTGAGTTCGGTGCCGGCCGGGGCGGCGGGAGCAGACCACCCTCGCCGCTGCAACAGATCCACCGACCCGACAAAACATGCGTTACTTGGAGTCGTGATGGCGGTTGTCTTCATTCACGGGACAGGGGTGCGCGAGCCGGGCTTCTCGGCGCTCGCGGGGCGCTTCGCGGCAGGGCTGACCGAACTGCGGGACGGGTTGCGCATCGTGCCGTTCTACTGGGGAGGCACACACGGCGCCACGCTCGCCGCGGGCGGGGCGAGTCTGCCGCCAGAGCCGGGGAGTTCGGCCCGTGGCCTGGCCGACGCTCCCGGCGGACCGGGCGTCGGCGACGACCCTGCAGCCACCTGGGCCGTGCTCTATGCCGATCCGTACGCCGAGCTCGCCCTCGCGGCGGCGGGCGCGAAGGTGTCCGGCGAGCGCCCGCCCGGCTTCGTACCACCGCAGCAGAAGCTGCAGTCGCAGTTGGCCGAGCTCGCCGCCCAAGGCGACGCTGCCGCCGCGGAGTTGGGTCCCGGTCTGACCCGTGCCGCCACGGACCTGGCCGCCCATCCGCTGCTCCGCCTCGCCGCCGGCGCCCTCGACCCGGACGACCTGGCAGTCCTGGCCGCGCGCAGCCTGGTCGCCCGGGTCATCGCCGACGCGCTCGACGCGGACGCGCCGCTCGTGCCGACCGGCGAGACACGGGACGCCGTCGCCGACCGGCTCGCCGGAGCCCTCGGAGCGGCGCCCCGAGGAACCGAACGGAGCCTGCGCTCCATGCTGTTGCGGACAGCGGGCTCCGCGGCCTCTCGTGCCGTCGTCCGCCGCAGACGAGCCCTCACCGAAGCCGCCCACCCCGCCGCCGGCGACATCCTGCGTTACCTCAGCCGCGGTGAAGCCGTCCGCGCCGACCTGCGCACACTCATCGCCGGGCTGGAACCGCCCGTCGTGCTGGTCGGCCACAGCCTCGGGGGCATCATCGCCCTGGATACTCTGATCTCGACCCCGATCCCCCAGGTCCGGCTCCTGGTGACGGCAGGCTCCCAGGGCCCCTTCCTGTACGAGTCCGGCTCGCTGCCCTCCCTCGAACCTCCCGATCCGCTCCCGCCGCACGTCCCCGCCTGGCTGAACCTGTACGACCCCCGTGACCTGCTCGGCTATGTGGGCGGAAAGCTGTTCAAGGGGCGTGTCACAGATGTCGCCGTCGACAGTGGGCAGCCGTTCCCGGCGGCCCACAGCGCGTACTGGACCAACCCGGCGGTCTACCGGCACATCGTGGGCCGGCTGCCGTGAGCGGCTCGCTCGTCTCGACGCACGGATCCGCGGTCGTCCCGCCCGCCGATCCGGCCCGGGTGCAGGCCCTGATCGTCGGCATCGAGGCCTACGGCGCCGGAGAGGGCTGGAGCCTGCCGGGGCCCGCCCGGGACGCCGTCGCCCTGTACCGGCTGCTGCGCGCGGCGGGTGTACCCGAGGCCCAACTCCGGCTCCACCTGGCCCCGTTGCCGTCGTACACCCCTGACGTCCCGTTCGCACCCGCGGACCACGCCACCCTGCGCCGGGTCCTCGTGAGCGAGCTGTCGTCGGCGCCCGGTGACGTGCTGTGGGTGTGGTGGGGCGGACACGGTGTCCTCGACCTGTCCGAACGGTTGCGGCTGTTCTGCGCGGACGCCACCACCGACGACAAACTGGCCATCGACCTGGACTCCGCACTCGCCCGGTACGCCGGCGACGCGGTGCCCGCACTCGCCGAGCAGCTGTGGGTCGTGGACGCCTGCGAGACCTTCGAGGAGGAGCTCGAATTCCAGGAGCAACTGCCGCCCAACGTACTGCCGATGGGGCGGCGCACGCTCGTGCACCGGCAGACCGTGCTGCGCGCCGCGGGCCGTGGACGGGTCGCCGGAAACGACCCGGTGCGGGCCACCGGACTCTTCTCCGACATCCTCCTCGGCCTGCTCGCCGAGCGCGCCGCCGCCCTGCCCGCGCCGCCCGATCCGGAAGAGCTGTTCCCCGCGGTGCAGACGCGTCTCGCGGCCCTCAGGGAAGCGGGCCGAACCCTCCAGCATCCCGAGATCAGACTGCAGAGCCCCGGACGCACCGAGATCCTGCCGCCCGCGGGCGATGGCGCGGGGGAGCGGTCGGCCTCGCCCCTGCAGCGGGCCGTGGACGCCCTGCTCGCCTACCCGTTGGTGAACGACCCCTCCGAACGGCAGACGATGGTCAGTGCGCTGGATCCCGCCATCACCGGCACGCTGCCTCGTCACGCCAGGGCCCGTAGCGACCTCGTGGCGGTCCTCATCGGACTCAACCGGCACCATCCGGAGGCGTTGTGGGAGCTCTTCGACGCTGTGGTGTCCATCGATGACCACCCGGGCCGCAGGCGCGAACTCGAACAGGCCCTGCGCGAGTTCGAGGCGACAGCACGGCGCCCGCGCGGCCGCCGGTGACCCGCCCCCTCACCCCACCAACCGCAACCGCTCCCCACAAACCCCCACCCGCACCGTCTGCCCCCAAGTCAACTCCACCGCATCCCCCTCCATCCCGTCCCCGAACGCGATCAGCCGCTCCGACTCGACCGTGAGGGTGAGGTGGGACGAGGCCGAGAGGTGGCCGGCGACCCGGGAGGTGCCGGTGGCCGGGGAGGGCCAGGCCTCGCGGACGAACCACACCAGGCGGGCGTCGGTCGGGTGGGGCAGGGGCAGGTCGCTGCCCCGCTCCTGCCACACCGACCGGAGCCAGCCCGTCGACCCGGTGCCCGTGCCCACCAGCACCCCGGAAGAAGCCTGGGCCTCGACGACACCCCCGTCGCCCTCCAGGCCCAGGCGGTATCTGGCCGTCTGATGTCCGACGGCTCCGATGTAGATCTCGTTGAGCGCGACCAGGCGTTGGGTGTCGTCGGCGACTGCCTCGACCATGGTGAGTTCGTCCACGCCGGTGCCTGCCGCGTGGGCCGACGGGAGCAGGGCGGCGGCCGCCGATGGGCGGTGGCGTACCAGGACGCCCGGGTTGCGGCCGGGGTCCGTGTCGAAGCCCAACACCGGTTGGCCCGTGAGGTACTTGGCCACGTTCGCCACCAGGCCGTCCTGGCCGACTACGACCACGACGTCCTCCGGGGCGAACAGGAAGCGGTCCAAGTCGACCCGCTCCACCCGGGCCTGACGCCATGTCAGCGGGATCGCCGAGGAGACCTCGGCCAGGGCCCGCCTGGTCGCGCGGTGGCGTTCCGCGATCTCCTCGATGTGCCGGCCCCGTGAGGCGAGGAAGAAGGCGGCCTGGCCGTGCGTGCCGTGGTGGGCCACCAACTCCTCGTACTCCGTGGTGCGATGGACGAGGACGACCCGTGGTGCGAGGCTCACGCCCGCTCGCCGCCGCCCAGCCTGGCGAGCAGGCCCGTCAGGACGTCGGGGGAGATGGTGACGCTGTCGATGTTCGGCAGGTTCTCCGCCAGGCGCGTCCCGGTGAGCGCGTTCAGGGTCGCCACGTCCACGTCTCCGTGCACCCGCAGCCAGGCCGCCTGGGCCTGCGCCCGTGCCTCGCCCACCTCGCGCGCGCTCTCCGCCTCGGCGCGGGCCAGCCGCACGGAGCGGGCGGCCTCGGCGTCGGCCAGCGTCACCGTGCGCGTCGCCTCCGCCTCGGCGAGCTTGACCGAGCGCTCCGCCTCCGCCTCCGCGAGCTTCACCGAACGGGCCGCCTCCGCGCTCGCCCGTACCGCGTCCGCCGCCGCGTGCTCCTCCGCCTCGCGCCGCGCGTTGGTGCCGCGCTGGTCGACCAACTGCTCCTCGCGGCGGGCGAGTTCGATCTGGCTGGCCAGTTCGTTCTCGGCGATCGTGCGCTCGCGCTCGACGGCCACCGCCCGCCGCTCGTAGGTCGCCCGGTCGGCCTCCTGCTGGATCTGCTCGCGGGCCGGCGTGCGCAGCGCCCGCTCCACCTCCGGCTCGGGGCGCAGCGCCACCACGCGCACCGCGACCACCTCGATGCCGGTGGCGGGCAGGCGGGGTTCCGCCGCGAGCCCGGCGGCCACCCGCTCGCGCACCGACGCCACCCCGTCGACCAGCGCCGCCGACAGTGTCGTACGGGCGAGCACGTCGAGTGCGTGCTGCTGGGCGGTCTCCGTCATCAGCGTGCCCAGCTGCTCCAGCGGGGCACCCCGCCACACACCGGTGTCCGGGTCGATGGAGAAGTCGAGGCGGGCCGCGGCGAGCGCCGGGTCGCTGACCCGGTAGGTGACCGTCGCCTGCACCGCCACGTCCTGGAAGTCGGACGTACGGGCGTGGAAGGTCATCGCCAACTCCCGGTCGTCGACCGGTACTTCGGAGAGCGCCGCGGTGAGCGCGCGGTACCAGAAGCTGAGCCCGGGACCGTCGTGCAGCAGCTTTCCGTCCCGGTGGTGGCGGACGTGTGCCGTCGGCGCTCCGCGCAGATGGCGCCAGCCCAGGCGCCGGGTGATGTCGGCCATGTGTGTGCGACCCCCTCCGTGTTTCTCGTCATGACGACGATAATCCGGGAAGCCGGTAATCGTCAAGGGGACGAGAACAGGGAATCGCGGAAACGGTCGATCAGGGGGTGAAGTCGGTCATCGGTGGTCAGGATGGAGGCATGGCATACCACGTCGACTCCGAAGCCGGGCGGCTGCGCCGCGTCATCCTGCACCGGCCGGATCTGGAGCTCAAAAGGCTCACCCCCAGCAACAAGGACGCCCTGCTCTTCGACGACCTGCTCTGGGTGCGCCGGGCGCGCGCCGAGCACGACGGCTTCGCGGACGTCCTGCGCGACCGAGGGGTCACCGTCCATCTCTTCGGCGACCTGCTCACCGAGGCCCTGGCGATCCCGGCGGCCAGAACGCTCGTCCTGGACCGGGTCTTCGACGAGAAGGAGTACGGCGTCCTGGCCACCGACCACCTCAGGGCCGCCTTCGAGAACCTGCCCTCGCCGGACCTGGCCGAGGTCCTCATCGGCGGGATGACCAAGCGCGAGTTCCTGGACGCGCACCCGGAGCCGACCTCCGTGCGCTTCCATGTGATGGACCTCGACGACTTCCTGCTCGGCCCGCTCCCCAACCACCTCTTCACCCGGGACACCTCCGCCTGGATCTACGACGGCGTCTCCATCAACGCCATGCGCTGGCCGGCCCGGCAGCGCGAGACGGTCCACTTCGAGGCGATCTACCGGCACCACCCGCTCTTCCGCGACGAGACCTTCCGCATCTGGTCCGAGGGGCAGGCCGACTACCCCTCCACCATCGAGGGCGGGGACGTCCTGGTCATCGGCAACGGCGCCGTCCTGATCGGCATGAGCGAGCGCACCACGCCCCAGGCCGTCGAGATGCTCGCGCACAAGCTGTTCGCCGCCGGTTCCGCGCAGACGATCGTCGCCCTGGACATGCCGAAGGCGCGTGCGTTCATGCACCTCGACACCGTGATGACGATGATCGACGGCGACACCTTCACTCAGTACGCGGGCCTCGGCATGCTCCGCTCGTACACGATCGAGCCGGGCGTCGGCGACAAGGAACTCAAGGTCACCGACCACCCGCCGGAGCACATGCACCGCGCGATCGCCGCCGCCCTCGGCCTGAACGAGATCCGCGTCCTGACCGCCACCCAGGACGTGCACGCGGCCGAGCGCGAGCAGTGGGACGACGGCTGCAACGTCCTGGCCGTCGAGCCGGGCGTCGTCGTCGCCTACGAGCGCAACGCCACCACCAACACCCATCTGCGCAAGCAGGGCATCGAGGTCATCGAGATCCCGGGCAGCGAACTGGGCCGGGGCCGCGGTGGGCCCCGGTGCATGAGCTGTCCGGTCGAACGTGAGGCCGTATAGCGGCCCTGCGGCCCCCCGTACCCGCCGCATGCCTGCCACATACCGGTCGTATATAAATGCGAATCGTCGTATAGACTTCCAGGGTTCCTGTTTCCGCAGTCCCTCGCACTCCTGGAGCGCCCCCATGGCGACAGTCCCGACCGCCCTCGCCGGCCGCCACTTCCTCAAGGAGCTCGACTTCACCGCGGCGGAGTTCGTCGGCCTGGTCGAGCTGGCCGCCGAGCTGAAGGCGGCCAAGCGGGCCGGGACCGAGACGCGGTACCTGAGCGGCAAGAACCTCGCGCTGATCTTCGAGAAGACCTCGACGCGCACCCGCTGCGCGTTCGAGGTCGCCGCCGCCGACCAGGGCGCCTCGACGACGTACCTCGACCCGTCGGGCTCGCAGATCGGGCACAAGGAGTCCGTGAAGGACACCGCGCGGGTGCTGGGGCGGATGTACGACGGGATCGAGTACCGCGGGGACAGCCAGGCCAAGGTCGAGGAGCTGGCCGCCTACGCGGGCGTGCCCGTCTACAACGGGCTGACCGACGACTGGCACCCCACCCAGATGCTCGCCGAGGTGCTCACGATGACCGAGCACACCGCCAAGCCGCTGACCGACATCGCCTACGCCTACCTCGGCGACGCCCGCTTCAACATGGGGAACTCGTACCTGATCACCGGCGCCCTGCTCGGCATGGACGTCCGGATCGTCGCCCCGAAGTCCTACTGGCCCGCCCAGGAGATCGTCGACCGCGCCCGCGAACTGGCCGAGTCGAGCGGCGCCCGCGTGACTCTCACCGAATCCTTGACCGAGGGCGTCCAGGGGGCCGACTTCGTCGCCACCGACGTCTGGGTCTCCATGGGTGAGCCCAAGGAGGTCTGGGACGAGCGGATTACCGCTCTCTCTCTGTACGCCGTGACCATGGACGTCCTGCGTGCCACCGGCAACCCGGACGTCCGGTTCCTGCACTGCCTCCCGGCCTTCCACGACCTCGGCACCAAGGTCGGCCAGGAGATATACGAGACCCATGGCCTCGAATCGCTCGAAGTGACCGACGAGGTGTTCGAGTCGGCCCACTCGGTCGTCTTCGACGAGGCGGAGAACCGCCTGCACACGATCAAGGCCGTGCTGGTGGCCACCCTCGCCTGACCTGCGACGACCTCCAGATCACGGTCACGCGGAACGCCGCTGCGGCGGCACCACCGGCAGCCTGAACCAGACCGCCTTGCCCGATGCGGTCGGACGGTGTCCGCAGGACGAGCTGAGAGCGCGGATCAGGAGCAGTCCGCGCCCGTGTTCCTGCCACGGGTCGGGCTCCCCGCAGTCGGGCCTGGTCAGGTCCCCGGGCGGCGCCGGGTCGGGGTCGTGCACCTCGACCTGACAGCCGGAGGGCATCAGCTCGACGACGAGTTCTATCGGGGAGTCGCCCGCGGTGTGTTCCACGGCGTTGGCGACCAGCTCGGCCGTGAGCAGCTCCGCGGTGTCACTGTCGGCCCCGTTCTCCAGCTCGGTCAGCGCCGTGCGCACCAGCGCACGGGCGACGGGCACGGCCGCGGCGGAGTGCGGCAGCGCGATGCGCCAGGAGGCGGCGGAGGAGGAGGGGCGATCGTACAAGGCGGTTCCGTTCATGAGCAGGCTGTCCTGCTTTCAACCTTATGTATGGTACGGCGCCGCCCGGCAGAGTCGTCCGACGGGCACCGTACGGGACCTTCGACCCCGTACCGAGCGGCTTACCCAGTCCAACGCTCCGCCTCGCATGAGTGAGCCCGTTGTTACCGCGTTATTGACGAGCGGTGACAATGGCGAATCGCGAAGGTTTGTATTGTCATCCTGACGACAGTCAGGAACAGCCCCTGCCCCACGGTGCTACAGAAGACCGGTGCTACAGATGACCGGTCTTACAGGCGACCGGTGCTACAGCTCCACCATGCCCGCCGTCAGCGTCGCCCCGTCCGCCGGGTCGATCACCAGGAACGCGCCGGTGCGCCGGCAGACCGCGTAGTCGTCGAGCGCCAGCGGCTCCGCCGTACGCAGACCGATCCGCCCCAGATCGTTCGCGCCCAGCTCGCTCGCCCCGCCCAGATCCTTGACGATCGCCTTGACGGTCCGGGTCGTGTGCCGGACCAGCACGCGGTCACCGACCCGCAGCGGCCGATCGGCCAGATGACAGACGGCCGCCCGGACCTCCTGCGTCAGCACGGGCACCTCGACCCCGGTCGTGAGCATGTCGCCGCGCGAGATGTCCCGCTGATCGGCGAGACGCACCGCGATCGACTGCGGTGCGTACGCCACCTCGGCCTCGCTGCCCAGCACGTCGATGCCGGTGATCTCGGAGCTCGCCCCGGAAGGGTGCACGGTGACCCGGTCGCCGACCCGCAGCGAACCGGACACCAACTGCCCTGCGTAGTACCGGAGTTCGCCGTGCCGGATGACGTACTGCACCGGGAAACGGGCGGGCGCGTCGGCCGCCTCCGTCCCGACCGGGACCGTCTCCAGGAAGTCCAGCAGGGACGGACCCCGGTACCAGTCCATGTGCGCCGAACGCTCGACGACGTTGTCACCGACCAGCGCCGAGACGGGGATCGGCGTGAAGCCGGGCAGCCCCAACTCGGCCGCGTGGCCCGCGAAGTCCTCGACGATCCGCTGGAAGTCCTTCTCCTCGTAGCCGACCAGGTCCATCTTGTTGACGGCGAGCACCACGTGCGGGACGCGCAGCAGGGCGGCCACGGCCGCGTGCCGACGGGTCTGCTCGACCACGCCGTTGCGCGCGTCGATCAGGACGACGGCCAGCTCGGCGGTGGAGGCACCGGTGACCATGTTGCGGGTGTACTGCACATGGCCGGGGGTGTCGGCGAGGATGAACCGCCGCTTGGGGGTGGCGAAGTAGCGGTAGGCGACGTCGATGGTGATGCCCTGTTCGCGCTCGGCGCGCAGGCCGTCGGTCAGCAGCGCGAGGTCGGGGGTGCTCTGGCCACGGCTGCGGGAGGCGTGCGCGACGGCCTCCATCTGGTCGCTGAGGATCGACTTGGAGTCGTGCAGCAGGCGCCCGACGAGCGTGGACTTGCCGTCGTCGACCGAACCGGCGGTCGCGAGACGCAGGGTGTCGACGGTCGTGCCGGTGCTGGCGTTCATGCTTAGAAGTACCCCTCGCGCTTACGGTCTTCCATCGCTGCCTCGGAGAGCTTGTCGTCGGCCCGGGTCGCGCCGCGCTCGGTCAACCGGGAGGCGGCGATCTCGGCGATCACCTTCTCGATGCCGTCGGCGTCGGAGTCGACCGCGCCGGTGCAGGACATGTCACCGACCGTGCGGTAGCGGACCTGCCGTTTCTCCACGCTCTCCCCGGACTTGGGGCCGCCCCACTCGCCGGCGGTCAGCCACATGCCGCCGCGGTCGAACACCTCGCGGTAGTGGGCGAAGTAGATGTCGGGCAGCTCGATCCGTTCACGGGCGATGTACTGCCAGACGTCCAACTCGGTCCAGTTGGACAGCGGGAACACCCGGACGTGCTCGCCGGGCGCGTGACGGCCGTTGTACAGATTCCACAACTCCGGCCGCTGCCGCCGCGGATCCCACTGCGAGAACTCGTCCCGCAACGAGAACAC
>NZ_JBSFLV010000107.1:0-30861 GCF_053599215.1 Streptomyces sp. NPDC001002
CGCGAGGCCGAGATGGCCAAGCTCCTGGAGAACACCTACCGGCACGTGAACATCGCGCTCGTCAACGAGATGATGCTGCTCCTGGACGAGCCGCTCTCCGCGCTCGACGCCAAGGTGCGACTGTCCCTGCGCGAGGAGATCCGCCGCCTCCAGCAGGAACTCGGCATCACCACCCTCTTCGTGACGCACGATCAGGAAGAGGCACTGTCCATCGCCGACCGGGTCGCCGTGATGCGCGCCGGGAAGCTCGAACAGTGCGCCGCACCGGCCGAGTTGTACGGCAGGCCCGCGACCGCGTTCGTCGCCGAGTTCGTCGGCACCATGAGCCGGCTGCCGGGACGGCTGACGGACGGCACCGTCGAGGTGCTCGGCCAGCGGCTGCCGGTCGACGGCGAGGCCCCTGCCGGTCCCGACGTGGACGTGCTCGTACGGCCCGAGGCCATCAATGTGCACGCCGACGAGACCGGAGACGCACGCGTCGTCGGCACCGCCTTCCTCGGCGCGGTCGTCCGCGTCGGCGTGCGGCTCGGCGACGGCACCGAGGTCAAGGCCGACCTGCCCACCCACGAGGCCACCACGCTGGCCGCCGGAGTCGGCGTGACCGTCTCTCTTCCGGAGCGGCCGGTACTCGTGGCAGAACGTATCCAGCCGTAGGGCCCAAAGGCCCGCAGTGAACCCGCAGTGAAAGAGAGAAACGTGACCCCCCACACCCAACTCCCGCTCCAGGCCGTCCTGTTCGACATGGACGGAACGCTCGTCGACACCGAGCGGCTGTGGTGGGAGGCGGTGGAGCAGGTCGCGGGCAGGACCCTGACGGACGCGGACCAGCCGGAGGTGCTCGGCCGTCCGGTCGAGCACACCGCCGGCTGGCTCGCCACGACCACGGGCACGTCGGCGGCGGACCTCGCCGCCGCCCTGCACCGGGAGTTCGCGGCCCGTGTCCGCACCGGTATCGTGCCGCGCCCCGGCGCGCTCGACCTGCTCGACGCCCTGGCCCGCGACGGCGTCCCCACGGCGCTCGTCACCGCGTCCCCCCGCGCGGTCGCCGACACCGTCCTGAACGCCCTCGGCGCGAGCCGCTTCGCGGTCTCCGTCACCGCCGAGGACACCCCGCACACCAAGCCCGCCCCCGACCCCTACCTCGCCGCCTGCCGCGCCCTCGGCGTGGACCCGGCCCGCTGCGTCGCCGTCGAGGACACCCCGACCGGCGTCAGCTCCGCCGAGGCCGCCGGCTGCGCGGTCCTCGCGGTCCCGTCGCTGGCCCCCATCGACCCGGCCCCCGACCGCACGGTCGTGGCCAGCCTCGAAGAGGTCACCCCGGACCGGCTGCGCGGCCTGCTCGCGCCGCGACTGCGGGTGCTGAGCTGGAATCTCTGGCTCGGCGGCGCGAAGATCGACGACCACCGCGCCAAGCAGCTCAAGGTCATCCTGGACACCGAGGCCGATGTCGTGGGCCTCCAGGAGACGGCCGGCTCGGCGGCCCGGGAACTGGCCGAGGCGCTGGGCTGGTACCACCACGAGGCCGGCGAGAACCTCGGCATCATCAGCCGCCACCCGATCACGGCCGCCCTCGGCGACCCCGACGTCGGCTTCTACGGGGCGGCCGGCGCCCGCGTCCGCGTCGGGCACGCGCGCGAGGTGGACGTATGGACGGCGCACCTGCACTACACGCCGTACGGACCCTACGAGGCCGTCTTCGACGGGCTTTCGGCGGACGAGCTGATCGCCCACGAGGACGTGCGGCTCGGGCAGATGCGGGAGGCGCTGGCGCGGATCGAGGAGGAGGGGCGGCCGGACGTACCCGTGGTCCTGACCGGGGACTTCAACTGCCCCTCGCACCTGGACCGTTCGGACGTGGTGTGGCCGGTGACACGCGCGGCCGAAGAGGCCGGCCTGCGCGACTCCTACCGCGAGGCGCACCCCGATCCGGTCCGCGCCCCCGGCCACACCTGGTCACCGATCCACCCGGTGAACGAGGACGACCCCGCCCTCGCCGAACCGCAGGACCGGATCGACTACGTCCTGCACAACGGCCGCGGCCTCGAAGTCGTCGACTCCCGCACGGTCGTCACCGGCGTCCCGCGCGCGTGGCCCGACGTGGCCGGAAACGACTGGCCGTCGGACCACGCGGCGGTCCTCACCACCTTCACGCTGGGCCTGCCGGAGGGGCCCAGCGCCGGGTGAGGCCGATCAGGGAGCCAGGTACCACTTCTCGATGTAGCCCACGTCGATCGACGCACGGTCCTGGACGCGCAGCTTCCAGGTACCGGCGACGGGCTCGGACGAGGCGTTCACCGTGAAGGTCTGGTCGACGTTGTCGGCCGAGCCGCCACTGCGGTTGAGCAGCGAGTAGACCGTGCCGTCGGGGGCCACCAGGTCGACCGTCAGGTCACCGCGGTAGGTGTGGACGATCTTGACGTAGACCTCGGTGGTCGCCGAGGCGTTGCCCTCGCGGTCGGGGACGGTGACCGCGGACTCGACCGCGGCGCCCGCGTCGGGGATGTCCACCCGGGTGTTGTTGGAGAACAGGTTCGCCACCCGCCAGGAGAAGGACCTGGTCGCGGTGGAGCCGGTCTCGTCCGTCACGGTCACCGTGACGTCGCTCGTGCCGGCGGTGGTCGGCGTGCCGGTGACCAGGCCGGTGTCGCTGATCGTCAGACCGTCCGGCAGGCCGGACGCCGAATAGGTCAGCGCGGAGCCGGAGTTGGTGGTGTAGGCGTCGACCTGGAGGGAGACCTGCTCGCCGACCCCGGTCGTCTGGTTGGCCAGCGGGCTGATGTTCACGCCCGGCGCGACCCGGCTGCCCACGTTGATCGCGGCCCACGCGTCGGCCACGGCCAGGTAGGTGGGGCTGTAGGCGCCGAACAGGTCGGTCGCGGCCTGGAGGGTCGCGGTGCGCGCGGCGGCGTAGTTGGTGGAGGACGTCATGTACGTGGTGAGCGCCCGGTACCAGATCTGCTGGGCGTTCTCGATGCCTATGCCGGTGACCGGAAGGCCGTCGGAGGTGGGGCTGTCGTAGGCGACCCCGTTGACGGTCTTGGCGCCGCTGCCCTCCGACAGGAGGTAGAAGAAGTGGTTGGCCGGGCCCGACGAGTAGTGGACGTCGATGCCACCGAGCGAGGAGTCCCAGCTGTCGCGGGACGCGCCGTCCTTGGAGGGCTTGTCCATGTAGCGCAGCGGGGTGCCGTTGCCGTTGATGTTGATCTTCTCGCCGACCAGGTAGTCCGGGACGTCGGCGGGCAGGTCGGAGTGGAACTCGACCGCGGCGGCGAAGATGTCGGAGGTCGCCTCGTTCAGGCCGCCCGACTCGCCGGAGTAGGTGAGACCCGCGGTGGCGCTGGTGACGCCGTGGCTCATCTCGTGCGCCGCGACGTCGAGCGAGGTCAGCGGGTGCGTGTTGCCCGAGCCGTCTCCGTAGGTCATGCAGAAGCAGGCGTCCTGCCAGAAGGCGTTGACGTAGTTGTTGCCGTAGTGGGCGCGGCTGTAGGCGGCGACGCCGTCGTTGCGGATGCCGTTGCGACCGAAAACGTCTTTGTAGAAGTCCCAGGTCGCCGCGGCGCCGAAGGCCACGTCCACCCCGGCCGTCTGGCGGTTCGCCGGGGTGCCGTCGCCCCAGACATCGTTGTCATCTGTAAAGAGGGTGCCGGTACCGGAAGTGCCCTGGTTGAGGTCGTAGGTGCGGTGTCCCGCGCGGTCGCCGTCGACGAGCTGGTACGTCGAGCCGGAGAGCGTGGTGCCCAGCGGGACCTCTCCGTTGAACTGCCCGGTGCCGGTGCCGGTCTCGACGCCCTGGTAGCGGAAGAGCTCCTTGCCCGTCTTCGCGTCCGTGACGACGTGCAGTTCGCTGGGGGTGCCGTCGTCCTGGAAGCCGCCGACCACCGACTCCCAGGCCAGGGCGGGCTTGCCGTCGGCGGCCCAGACGACCAGGCGGGAGTTGTTGATCTTGGGTGCGTCGGCCTTCGCCTTCTCGGCGGCGGCGAGCGCCTTGCCCTTGGCCTCGGCGGCGGTGACCTTCGGCGTGATGGACGCCAGGTCGAGCTTCGCGTTCGTCGCCTTCGTCGCGGTCGTACGGCCGGCCTTGGTGTGCACGACCAGGTCGCCGCCGAGGACGGGGAGACCGGCGTACGTCCGCTCGTAGCGGGTGTGGGTCGTACCGTCGGTGTCCCGGATGACGTCCTTGACGACGAGCTTCTCCCGGCTGCCCAGGGCGAGGCTCTTGGCCGTGTCGCCGACCGCCGCGCTCGCCTGCTTGAGGAGCGCCGTGTGCTGCGCGGGGCTGAGGGCGGCCGGAGCCGCTCCCGCGCGCGGGGTGGCGTGGATCTTCGCGGTACCGGGGTCGGCGGGGGCCGCGCCCGCGGTGCCGACCTGGACGCCGGTGGCCAGCATGGTGCTCGCGGCCGTGAGCGCCAGCGCGATGGTGTATCTGGAGCGGTGCGAGAAGCGGTGTTGCCTGGACAAGGCGTTCTCCCTCTGCAGCGGTCGGCCTCGGGTCAAGGCCGGGGCGAGCGGTCGGCCGGGTACGGCCGTCCGGCGGCGCGCGGGTGCGCACGCACGGCACGAGCGACGCCCGGATGGCGCCGGGGCTCGGCCGCGCGCGAGAAGGGGTGGGGGGATGGGAGGAGGTGGGGGGTGGGGGGTGTGGGAAATGTGGGGGGTGTGAAGCGCAGGTGAACCTGCGGACAGCAGAGTGACATCCCACGCACAGAGTTGTCATGGAGGTGACAAGACAACGGCTTGAATTGACGGTTGCCTGACGGGAGTTCGACCGGGCGCGCACCTCGTTCCAGCCATACGCGCATCCGTGGCCTGCCCGCCACGACGCCGTCCCGCGACCCGCGCCGCACCTGCGCCCACGCTGTCGCCGGCGCTGTGCACGCACGCGGAACGGCTGATCGCGCACGCGAGCCTCTGGCCGGATCGCGTACCCCTATGTGTCTCGACAAGGTGTGAGAGGCGGAACCCTTCGCCGCCGCAGTCCGTCATTACTCCGTCCGAGTGGTGCGCGCCGCCTGCCGGTCGTAGCGTCGGTAAGGCACAGCAGAGTGGGCACGGACAGCTCGAACACCTCGGACGGCACGGACAGGCCGGTCCGGAGACAGCAGCGGGGAGCGGACATGCGGGCAATCGCGATTCGTACGGCGGTCACGCTCTGTCTGGCCGCGGCGCTCGCCGCCGCCGCGGGGGCCCCGTCCTCCGCCGGGCCGTCGGCACCGGCGGCACCGGTCGCACAGCCGCAGGCGGTGCCCGTGCTCGTCGACTGCCTCTGGCACACGGACGTGCGCCCCGCGGACTTCACGCTCGCCTGCGGTGACGGCAACAGCCGGCTGACCTCGCTGAAGTGGTCGCACTGGGGCACCGAGACGGCGACGGCCGAGGGCGTCAACATGCTCAACGACTGCAAGCCCTACTGCGCCGCCGGCACGTTCCGCTCGTACCCGGTGGTCGTACGGCTCTCCGATCCGAAGCCGTGGAAGAAGCACCCGGGGACGCAGCACTACACCCGGATCACCCTCGCCTATCCGGAGAGCAGGCCCGAGATCTACGGCCCGACGGTCACGTATCCCCTGTGGGACTGACCGGACGGTTCTTCTTCACGACCGACCGCTCGACGGGCTCGACCCGGTCGGTGTCGGCTGGGGGCGGTACCGGTGGCGGCTCCCCCGCCGTGAGGTGTCCGAGCACCTCGACGAGTTCCTGGCAGGCCCGTTCCACCGACCGTCTCGTGTTCAGCTGCTCGGTGATCATCGCGGACAGGAGCAGGGCGGTCAGGGCCATCGAGCCGTTGAACGCCTGCAGCTTGATCATGACCTCGACGCTGGTCAGATGCCCGAACGGGCCGGTCCGGTCCGTCGCGGCGACGGTGGCCGAGACGGAGGCGAACAGGGCGCACAGTGAGCTGCCGGCCAGCTGGAAGCGCAGCGCGGCCCAGATCAGCAGCGGGTAGACCAGGAACAGCAGGCTCATCGGGCTGTGCGTGGCCACGGGTATCAGACAGCCGGCGATGAGGGCCAGGCCCAGCGCCTCTTTCCACCGGCTGAGGTTCCAGGCCCGGCGGGTCGCCTGCAGGATCAGCAGCAGGAGCGGGGTGACGATCAGCACGCCCATCGCGTCGCCCACCCACCAAGCCAGCCAGACGAGCCAGAAGCTGCCGGTGTCGAGCTTGCCGGTGATCACCAGCATGCTGGCGCCCGCGGTCGCGCTGACCAGCATCGCGGTGAGGGCGCCCAGGAACACCAGGGTGAGGCCGTCGCGCAGCCGGGCCAGGTTGGTACGGAAGCCGACCTTGCGCAGCATGTAGTACGCGCAGACGGGGGCCAGCGTGTTGCCCACCAGGGTGCCGATCACCTGGGGCTGGAGCGAGGTGATGGACATGACGACGAGCAGTGCGCCGAGGGCGATGCCGGGCCAGGAACGCATGCCGTACAGGAGCAGACAGGCGACGGCCACGCCGGTGGGGGGCCAGATGGGGGTGACGATGGCGTCCTCGACGACGAGCTGCCGCAACAGGCCCAGCCGCCCGGCCGCGAAATAGCAGGCGGCGACGGCCAGGGTCTGCAGAACCAGGCCGGCCGCCGGGCGCAGATCACGGGTACCCACCACAGCTGCCATCAGACACCGAGGAGGGCGGGACGGCGAGGCGAAAAGGTTCCTGAGCCGACGGCGACCAGGGCCGACGGACCCCCGTCGGCCCCCTACAGCCGCCCCACCGCCCCGTCGTGGCCCACCACCAGGACCGCCGCGTCGTCCTCGTGGCCCACCGAGCTCGCCATCTTGAGGACGGCGGCGGCCAGGGCTCCGGCCTCCAGGCCCGCGACCGCTGCCACGCCGGCGAGGCGGACGACCTTGTCCAGGCCTTCGTCGAGGCTGAGGGAGGGGCCCTCGACGACGCCGTCGGTTACCAGGACGAAGACGCCGCCGGTGGTGAGGCGGTGGCGCATCACCGGGTACTCCGTGCCCTGCTCGACGCCGAGCGGCGGCCCGCCCTCGTCGTCGCTGACGCCGGATCGGCCGTCCGCCGTGGCCCAGATGTGCGGGATGTGCCCGGCCCGCGCGCTCTCCAGCACGCCGGTGACCGGGTCGAGCCGCATGAAGGTGCAGGTGGCGAAGAGGTCGGTGCCGAGGGAGAGGATCAGGTCGTTCGTGCGGGCGAGGAGCTCGCCGGGCTCGCTGGTGACCGAGGCGAGCGCGCGCAGGCCGACCCGGACCTGGCCCATGAAGGCCGCCGCCTCGATGTTGTGGCCCTGGACGTCGCCGATGGACAGGCCGATGCGGCCGTCGGGCATGGTGAAGGCGTCGTACCAGTCGCCGCCCACGTTCAGGCCCTGGTAGGCGGGCGCGTAGCGGACGGCGAGCTGGAGGCCGGGGGCCTCGGGCAGGTCTCTGGGCAGCATGCCCCGCTGGAGGGCAACGGCCAGCTCGACCCGGGAGCGCTGCAGCTGTGCGAGCTCGCGCGCCTGGGCGGTCAGCGATCCGAGTCTGGCCAGCAGCTCGTCGCCGTCGTCCGTTGGACCCTTGCGGGACATTGATCACTCCGGCGGTGACGGGGGGCCTCCTCAGGGTAGAACATATGAATTTCACCCAAAGGTGGACAAAGCGAGACGCTTCTCACACCCGCCCGGTCCCCACCGTCACCGCCGTACCGCCCGCTCCAGTTACCGCCTCGCTGTCGCGTCAGCCGCCCAGCGCCGCGTCGACCACCGCCCGGGCCTCCTCCTGGACCTGGCGCAGATGGTCGGCACCCCGGAAGGACTCGGCGTAGATCTTGTAGACGTCCTCGGTGCCGGAGGGCCGCGCCGCGAACCACGCGTTCTCGGTGGTCACCTTGATGCCGCCGATGGCCGCGCCGTTGCCCGGAGCCTCCGTGAGCACCCCGGTGACCGCCTCCCCGGCCAGCGTGTCCGCGGTGACCTGTGCCGGGGACAGCTTGGCGAGCAGCGCCTTCTCCTCGCGGTTGGCGGGGGCGTCGATGCGCGCGTAGGCGGGTTCGCCGAAGCGGGCGGTCAGCGCCGCGTAGTGCTCCGACGGCGTCTTCCCGGTGACCGCGAGGATCTCGGAGGCGAGCAGCGCCAGGATGATGCCGTCCTTGTCCGTGGTCCACACCGAGCCGTCCCGGCGCAGGAAGGACGCGCCGGCCGACTCCTCGCCGCCGAACCCGATCGATCCGTCGACCAGTCCGTCCACGAACCACTTGAACCCGACCGGCACCTCGACCAGGCGGCGCCCGAGGTCGGCGGCGACCCGGTCGATCATCGTGGACGACACCAGCGTCTTGCCGATGCCCGTGTCGGCGGGCCACTGCTCGCGGTGGGCGTAGAGGTAGGCGATCGCGGCGGCCAGATAGTGGTTGGGGTTCATCAGCCCCGCGTCCGGCGTGACGATGCCGTGCCGGTCGGCGTCGGCGTCGTTGCCCGTGGCGATCTGGAAGCGGTCGCGCTGGGCGATCAGGGAGGCCATCGCGTACGGCGACGAGCAGTCCATACGGATCTTGCCGTCCCAGTCCAGCGTCATGAACCGCCAGGTGGGATCGGTGAGCGGATTGACCACGGTGAGGTCGAGGCGGTGCTCCTCGGCGATCCGCCCCCAGTACGCGACCGACGCCCCGCCCAGCGGGTCGGCGCCGATACGCACACCGGCGGCACGGACCGCGTCCAGGTCCAGGACGCTCGGCAGATCGGCGACGTAGGTGCCCATGAAGTCGTAGCGGCCGGTGCCGGGAGCGGCGAGGGCGCGCTCGTAGGGGATGCGGCGTACGTCCTTGAGGCCCGCGGTGATGATGTCGTTGGCCCGGTCCTGGATCCAGGACGTCGCGTCGGACCCGGCCGGTCCGCCGCTCGGCGGGTTGTACTTGAAGCCGCCGTCGGCGGGCGGGTTGTGCGAGGGGGTGACCACGACACCGTCGGCGAGGCCGGAGGTGCGGCCGCGGTTGAAGGTGAGGATGGCGTGCGAGACGGCGGGGGTGGGTGTGTAGCCGTCCGACTCGTCGATGAGGACGGTCACGTCGTTGGCCGCGAACACCTCCAGGGCGGTCACCCGGGCGGGCTCGGAGAGCGCGTGGGTGTCGGCACCCAGGAAGAGGGGGCCGTCGGTGCCCTGTTGGGCGCGGTACTCGCAGATCGCCTGGCTGGTCGCGGCGATGTGGTCGTCGTTGAACGCGGTCGCCAGTGACGAGCCGCGGTGCCCTGAGGTACCGAACGCCACCCGCTGGCCCGGGTCGGACGGGTCCGGGTGCAGCGCGTAGTACGCGGTGACCAGCCGGGCGACGTCGACGAGATCCTCGGGTCCGGCCTGCCGGCCCGCTCGCTCGTGAGGCATGTGCCCGCTCCTCCACATCGGTTGACCAATATCGTCTGCCCGCCCATCCTCCCCCGTCACTGCGGCGGACCGCGAGTGGCCCACCCCTGTGAGAGCCCGACGGGCACGGGCTCCGCCCGGACGGATCGTGTCGCGATACCGGCGCCGAGGCCAGGGGCGGGGCGGACCCCGGTCCTGACACTTGTCAGGGACCGTCGGCGGCCTTCTGTTCCTAGCGTGTGCGGTGCACCGGAGCGAGCGCTCAGCGCACTTCTCCGGTGGACCCGACTCCCCACACGGACAGGACCTGTCGATGCAGCGCTCCGCGACCCGCAAGACCCTCACCCTCGCCCTCACCGCCTCGGCGGCCGCGGCCCTGGTCGCCCTCCCGACCAGCTCGGCGCAGGCCGCCTCCAACTGCTGGGCGACGGGGATCATCGCCTGGGGCCACAACGCGTTCACCTGCAACAACGCGCAGGGCGCGAACGTCTACGAGCTCAGAGGCGGCCAGAAGTACGTCATCGACCACCTGCGCACCAACCCCTCCTGGTTCGCCTGCCGCTCGGACTTCGCCGACCAGCCCAACGGCTCCAGCGTCCACCCCTACCGCTGGCTGTGGACGCAGGGCGACGACAACGGCGAGTGGGGCTGGGTGTCCGACGGCGACGTCATCAGCGAGACGAACACGGTCGAGCCCTGCTGACGCAGCGCCGGGGACGAGCCTGCCGACGGCCTGACACCTGGCCGTCGGAACGCGCCGACTCCCTTCTCCCACAAGCCTTTTGACTATTCGTCTACAGGAAGAGACGGCCTTCATGCGTCTGCTCCGACACCGTTCCATCCTCGCCTCGGCGGCGGCCCTGACCGCGCTGCTGCTCGGCCTCAGCACGGCGGCACCGGCCTCGGCGCGGCCCGCCGAGGCCCCGTCCATCACCGTGCCCTCCGGAGTCACGGCCGGGGTCGCCGTCTTCGACCGCAGCACCGGCACGTTCACCGAACAGCTCAACTCCGCCGCGCAGTTCAGGTCCGCGTCCGTCGTCAAGCTGCTGCTGGCGCTGGACTTCCTCTGGAACCGCGGCCCGGACTACTCGATCCCGGCGGCCGACCGCGCCCTGCTGGAGCCGATGCTCCGCAGCAGCTACGACGACGCGGCCGACCACTACTGGACGGAGGACGGCGGCTCCGCGATCATCACCCGCATGGTGAGCCGCCTCGGCCTCACCGACACCCAGCCGCCGCCGGCCGGCTACGAGGGCTTCTGGGGCTACACCGCGCTCTCGGCCCGTGACACCGTCACGATCTACCGCTACATCCTGGACAAGGCACCCGCCCCGGTACGGGACTTCGTGATGGGCAACCTGCGCCAGTCCACGCGCTGCGCCTCGGACAAGTTCGACCAGCACTTCGGCATCCCCGGCGCGTTCCAGAAGCCCTGGGCCGTGAAGCAGGGGTGGTCCGGCGACTACGAGGACGGCACGTGCGGTACGCCGACGGCGGCCGCTGCTTCCGGGGCGAGGACGGCCGGTGTCGGCCGGGCCGAGGCGAAGGCCGCCGCGGCCGGAGTGGACCTGTCCCGTCCGGCCCTGCACACCACCGGCACCGTGGGCGCCGGTGACCGTGCGATCGTCGCCGTCTTCACCCTGCACCCGGTGGGGACGTCGTACGGCAAAGCCTACACGGACATCGGGCGGCTGACGCGCTCGCTGAACGTACCGGGCGCGACGCGGCCGGCGGGCACGTGGTTCGGAACCTGGAGCGAGCATGTGAACGTCCGCCCCGCTCCGTCCACGGCCGACGCACCGCTCACCCAACTCCCGGCCGGTGTCGAGGTGTTGGTGGGCTGCCAGATCAAGGGCCAAGTGGTGAATGTGCCGCCTTACACCAACGAGTGGTGGGCCTACCTGCCCCAGTACGGCGGCTACGTCTCCAACATCTACATGAGTTCGCCGGACAACCAACTGCCCAACGTGTCGGTGTGCAACGGCAGTCAGGGCACGCAGGCTCCCTAGACGGCCTGCTCCGCCCGACCTGGTTGCCCTACTCCGCCTGAGTCTCGTACTCCGCGAGGTAGCGCAGCACCTTGTTCACGTGCGGCCGCACGGCTTCGGGGACCCCGCCCTCCTCGATGACGCTGCGGTCGCTCGTGCGGTAGCCGGCCGCGATCAGCGCGGGCAGGTCCTTGGCGGGCATGCCCTCCTGCTTGAAGCGCTGGTCGAGCCAGCACGTGTACAGGCTCATGGTCGAGATCGCGTCGGACGGTGACATGTAGTCCTTGTCGCCGTCCTTGTCGCCGTCGACGGCCCAGGCCCGGAAGACCGCGGGCGTCCACATGGCGACGCCGTACTCCTCGGTGGCCGGTCGGGCCGCTTTCGTGTCGAAGCCGCTCTCCGCCTTGATCATGGCGGCCAGCAGGACGGGGGTGATCTCCGCGTCGGTGCAGCGGCGGGCGGCGCTCTCGATGACCGGGCGCAGTGCGGCGGGGACGTCGGAGTCGGCGGGGATCGCTCCGAGGGTGGGCGTGGTGTGCACGTCGGTCACGACGGCCGGGGTGCCGCCGCTCTTCTTCCCGGGGTTGTCGTCGTCCCGCAGGAGCGCCGCCCCGCCGGCGGCGACGGTCGCCACAACTACCAGCGCGGCCACGGCGGTTGGCAGCAGCCGGCGTCTTCGGCGCGAGTCCGCGGTGCCCGTCAGCCGCTCGATCCTGGTCGCGAGCGTGTCCGCGGTGTGCCGTGCGCGGGAGGCGTGGTCGGGGGCGAGGCAGTCGGCGATCAGGCGCCGCCAGTCCTCCGGCAGGCCCGCGTCGAGGCGCAGCGGTGCCGTGCCGCGGGCGTAGGTCTGGGCGGCGAGGGACCTGGCGCGGGCGGTGGCGCCGGGGAACGGGTGGAGTCCGCCGGTGAGGACCTGGTGGGCGAGGACGCCGAAGGCCCAGATGTCGGCGGTCGGGCGGACGACCGCGCCTTCGACGCCGGTGCGCTGCGACCACCATTCCGGCGGCAGATGGTCGAGGGTGCCCAGCGGCGGCAAGTGGGCGTGGGTGCCGTCGAGTTCGGCGGTGAGCCCGAAGTCGGCCAGCCATACGGCGCCGGCCGGGCCCAGCAGGACGTTGGCGGGCTTGAGGTCGCCGTGCACCCGGCGTGCCGCGTGCATATGGGCGAGGCCGGCCGAGACTCCGCGCAGCACCCGGTCGGCGTGCTCGACCGGACGGCCGGGGTCGGCGGCGTCGAGCACGTCCTGCAGACCGGTCTCGGCGCGGTCCATGACCAGGGCGATGGCCCCGTCCCACGCGTCCAGGCCGGGAGCCTCGACGGTGTGGACGGCGCGCGTGCGGACCAGGTTGGGGTGGTCCGCCTCGGTGCTGAACCGGACCTCGCTGGTGACGAGTTCGCCGAGCGCGGCGCGCTGTCCGGGGGCGAGGGCGCCGGTCGGCAGCAGCTTCACCGCGACGGGCGCGCTCTCGCCGTCGCCGACGGTGTGCGCCTCGTGCACAGTGCCCCAGCCGCCGGAGCCGATGACGGGGCCCAACTCCCAGTCGGCGATGCGGAATCCGACGGGCAGCGGTCGCACCTCGAAGGGTTCGCGGACGTCTTCGGGCGCGGTCATGCCCGTACTCCCTGCTCGGTGGTCCGGATCGCCCCGCGCGGCGGCAGCAGCCCCAGGTGCTCTTCGCGTACGAGTCCGAAGCGCAGGGCGACGGAGGCCAGTCGGGCGCGTTTGGCGCCGGTGCGGCCGTCGTCGGGGCCGGTCTCCTCGCCCAGGTCCAGGCGGAGTTTGGCGAGGGCGAGGTAGTCGACGTGGTAGTTGACCGCCGAGCGGGTCAGGCCTCGGCAGGACTCCAGCGGGCGCAGGCGTTCCACGATCTCGCCGACGCCGGGCAGGGTGGCGTCCGAGCCGTCGCGCAGGCGTGGTTCGCAGAGTGCGACCAGGACGAGGAAGTACTTCGCCGTCACGTCCAACGCGAAGGGCAGCACGGTCTGTTCGCCGGCTCCGGGCGTCGATCGTTCGTCGAGATAGGCGTGTTGCGGGGCGAATACCTTGAAGGCGGCGCTGCCGGACAGGGCGGGCAGCACGACCCGCGAGAACTCGAACGGCACGGGCGCCCCGAGTCGGCCCGGAGCGACGGTGATGTACTCGCCGGCGCCTTCCAGGTTCTCCACGACGTAGGAGGCGCTGCGGCTGTAGTTCGACAGCCGCCAGTAGTCCTCGGCCGCCTCCAACCGCCCGGCCCGGCGCGAGACTCCGGGGTCGGCGAGCAGGATGCGCACACCCGCGCCCTCCGGCGCACCGCCCGCCTTCGGCAGGCCTCGTCCGAAGTCGGCCGCGTCGCCGGGTCCCAGGTGCAACAGCGCGGTGCCGCGCCCGACTTCAGATTCCGGGCGCAACAGGTCCGGCCGTGGCGGCTCCGGCAACTGGACGATGATTGTTTCCATTTGTGATCTCCCCCGAGATGGTCGGGGGGATTCTACGTTCGATCGTCTCGGCCGCACGCCGCGATGATCGCGTTCTCGCCATACCGCCGCCGTCGGCGAGGACACTCGGGGTCGGATCCAACGCGTCGAAACCGCTACGGGCCCGGCGCCTCATCGGGCAGGATCGCGGAGTCGTACGCCGCCACCGCATGGTGTCGCACGACGGTACCCGCGCCGATCTGCGCCACTCGCCGTAAGCCACCACCGTGCACTTTATAATTTCGCGAAATTTTCTGTCACGATAGAACCAGGCACCGGCCCGGTCAACGGGTCGTGTCGTCGCGGACCTGGCGGTCGGGTGCCGCCGGGGCGCTGGGAGGGAGCTGGGATGGCTGCAACGGAGTCGCCGCGGACCACCATCGCGGACATCGCACAGGCGGCGGGAGTGTCGGCGCCGACGGTGTCCAAGGTGCTGAACGGGCGGCAGGGCGTCTCGTCCGTCACCCGGGAGCGGGTGACCGAGCTGCTGCGCGAGCACGGCTACGCGCCGCGCCGGTCGGGAGGCCGGCTCACCGGCGTGATCGAGCTGGTCCTCGGCGAACTCGACAGCCCCTGGTCGGCGAGCCTGGTCCAGGCCATGGAGGCCGCCGTGTACGCCGAGGGGCTGGCGCTCGTGCTGTCCCGGCTGCGTCCGGGCAAGGAGGACGAGTGGCTGGACCACGTCGCCTCCCGCAACCCCGACGGCGTGGTGTTCGGCGTGGTGGAGGCCACCGCCGAGCAGCGCGACCGGCTGCGCGAGCTGATGGTGGCGTTCGTGGCCATCGACCCCGAGGGCAACCAGAAGGCCGAGGTCCCGACCGTCGGGCTCACCCACTGGCGGGGAGCGCACGCCGCGACCGAACACCTCATCGCGCTGGGACACCGGCGCATCGCCACCATCGGCGGACCGCTGCGCCTGCTGTGCAGCCGGGCCCGGGCCGACGGGTTCCGGGCGGCGGCGGTCGCCTCGGGCCTGGACGTACCGCCGGAGTACGTCGTGCACACCGAGTTCGGGTATCAGCCGGGCCGGGAGGCGGCGGACGAACTGCTCGCCCTGCCCGTCCCGCCGACCGCGATCTTCGCGGCCTCCGACGAGCAGGCACTCGCCGTGTACGAGGCCGCGCGGCGGAGGGGCCTGCGGATCCCCGACGACGTGAGCGTGGTCGGATTCAACGACGCACCCGTCGCGAGCTGGGCGTCTCCCCCGCTGACCACGATCCGCGAGCCCATCGACGATCTCGCCAGGCAGGCGGTGCAGCTGCTCAGCAGGCTCATGGCGGGCCAGTCCGCCGGTCCGGGGGTCGAGCTGGCGACGGAGCTGGTCGTCCGGGAGAGCACCGCCGCCCCCGCCGAAGGTCATCGCTGAACACAACGAAGAAACTTTCTAGAAACTATTGCTCTGTCGCTGCGCCGTGGGTCACCATGCGGTACCCCTTCTTTGGAGGTGCAGCTAGAGATGAAGGTCTCCAAACTCGTCAGAGATCCCGGACCGGTTCAATCCGCTGTTCACCACGGCATCAGCAGGCGCCGGGCCATGACCCTGGCGATCACGGCACTGGGGGGATCCGCGCTCGCCGCCTGTTCCTCCGGCTCGGGCAGTTCCTCGTCCTCCTCCAGCGTGACGCTGAACATGTGGGGCTTCGCCGATCTCTCCAAGACGCTCGTCAAGCAGTACGAACAGGCACACCCCAACGTAAAGATCCAGACGAAGATCAGTGACTACGACGCCTCGCACCAGACGCTGCTCACCGCCCTGGCCTCCGGCAGAGGCCCGGACATCGCGCAGATCGCGATCGACTACATGGGCGAGTTCGTCGCCCACCCCTCGGTGTTCAGCGATCTGCGCAAGCTCGGTGCCGAGTCGCTGAAGTCCCAGTACCTGGCCTGGCGTTGGGACGGCGGAGTCGCGTCCGACGGCTCGGTCGTCGGCATCCCGACCGACGTGGGCGGGATGGCGATCGCCTACCGCACCGATCTGTTCGCGAAAGCCGGTCTGCCCACCGATCCCGCCGCCGTCGGCGCCCTGTGGCCGACCTGGGACGACTACATCGCCACCGGCAAGAAGTACGTCGCGGCGAGCGGAAAGAAGTTCATCGACAGCGGCAAGGCCGTCTTCCGCGCCGAGTCGAACCAGGGCGACCTCAAGTACGTGGACGCCGACGGGAAATCCATCTACGACACCAACCCTCAGATCAGGCAGTCCTGGCAGGACGGGGTCGCGGCCATCGACGCCGGGCTCTCCGCGAACGTCGCGACCTACACCCCGCAGTGGGACACCGCGGTGGCCAACGGGACCATCGCCACCCTGATCGTGCCGGCCTGGATGCTCACCCAGGTCGAACAGCAGGCGCCCGCGACGAAGGGCAAGTGGAACATCGCGGTGCTCCCCGGCAAGGTCGGCAACGACGGCGGTTCCTTCCTCGCCATCCCCAAGCACGCGCCGCACGCGCAGCAGGCGTACGACTTCATCAAGTGGCTGGAGGCTCCGGCCCAGCAACTGGCGCTGTTCAAGGAGAACAACACCTTCCCGACGGTGCCCGCGCTGTACACCGATCCGGCCGTCACCCAGTACACCAGCCCCTTCTTCAGCAACGCGCCGGTCGGCAAGATCTACATCGCGAGCGTGCAGGGCATGAAGCCGCATCCGATCGGCGCGCAGGACCGCATCGTGGAGAACCAGTTCGAGAACGGTCTCGGCCGGGTCGATCAGGGCAGCCAGTCCGGTGCGAAGTCCTGGTCCCAGGTCATGTCCGATGTCAAACGCGAGCTTCAGGGGTAGGGGCCGGGGGACGACATGACCACTTCACTGGCCTGGAAAGAACCAATCACCGGGGGCCGAAGCGGTCGGGTGTCCAGCGCGTGGGAACGGTTCACGCCCTACGTCTACATCGCGCCGTTCTTCCTGCTGTTCCTCGCTTTCGGACTCGGTCCGCTGCTCTTCACCGGCTGGGTCTCCCTGCACAACTGGGAGCTGCTGGGCGGGGACCATCCTTACGTCGGACTGCAGAACTACGGGGACATGCTCAGTGATCCCCGGTTCTGGAAGGCGCTGCGCAACACCATCGGGATCTTCGTCCTGTCGACCATTCCGGGCATGGGGATCGCACTCGTCCTGGCCTCGATGCTGAACAACAGCAGCCTGCGGGCGAAGACGTTCTGGCGCATGGCGCTGCTCGTGCCCAACGTGACCCCGTTGGTCACCGTCACCCTGGTCTTCGCGTCCATCTTCGGCCGCGACTACGGTCCGGTGACCTGGATCCTGCGGTCACTCCACCTGCCGACGGTCGACTGGGGAGCGGACGCGCTGACCGCACAGACCGTCATCGCCATCATGGTCATCTGGCGCTGGACCGGCTACAACACCCTGATCTATCTCGCGGCGATGCAGGCGGTCCCGTCCGCCCTGTACGACTGCGCGGAGATCGACGGTGCGGGCCGTTGGACCACGTTCACCCAGGTCACGCTGCCCATGATCCGCCCGACCATCCTGTTCACCGTGGTCACCTCCACGGTCGGCGGGCTCCAGATCTTCACCGAACCGCTGCTGTTCACCTCACCGACCGGTGGCAACAACGGTCAGGGACTGACCGTCACGCTGCTCCTGTACGGGCAGGCGTTCAACTCCTTCAAGTTCGGCTACGCCTCGGCCATCGCGATCGCCCTGCTGTTCATCATCCTGGCCCTCGCTCTGGTCAACTACGCCATCGCCCGCCTGATCAGGAGCGCCTGATGCCTGTGACGAGCAAGGAAAAGCCGCAGGTCGCCAATGTCGGCCGACCGGTGTCGCGGGCCGCCGGCAGGTCACGGCGTCAGTCGATGGACGCCGTGCGGCGCAGCAGGCGCGGCCGTACGTCATGGTTCACCTACGTCGTCCTGACCATCGCGGTGCTGCTCGCGCTCATCCCGCTGTACTGGATGTTCGTGGTCGGCTCCAACGACAGCTCGGCGGTGTCCCGGTTCCCTCCGGTCCTCACCCCCGGCGGGAACTTCGGCCACAACCTCGACGTGGTCGATTCGATGGTCCCCTTCGGACGGTCGCTCGCCAACAGCGCCATCGTCTCCGGAGCGGTGGCGGTGCTGCAGATGTTCTTCTGCAGCCTCGCGGGATTCGCCTTCGCCAAGCTCCGGTTCCGCGGTCGTCGCGTGTTGTTCCTGATGGTGGTCGCGACCATGGCGCTGCCCAGCCAACTGGGCCTGGTGCCCATGTACATGATCATGTCCAAGCTGGACTGGATCGACACCTACTGGGCGCTGATCGTGCCCGGGGCGGTCTCCGCGTTCGGTGTGTTCTGGATGCGGCAGGTCGTCATCGGGACCATTCCGGACGAGCTCATCGACGCCGCGAAGGCCGACGGCTGCTCGACGTTCCGGATCTACCGCTCGATCGTCGTACCCAACATCCGGGGATCCGCCGCGGTGTTCGGGCTCTTCGCGGCGATGACCACCTGGAACGACTTCCTGTGGCCGCTGGTCGTCCTCAACACCCCGGACATGTTCACCTCCCAGGTGGCCATCCAGCAGCTGCGCACTCAGTACACCATCGACTACTCGACCGTCATGACCGCCTCCGTGCTGGCCACGCTGCCGCTGCTGCTGCTCTTCGTGGCCGCGGGCAAGCAACTGGTCGCCGGAATCATGGAGGGCGCGGTCAAGGGATGACCGGCGCCTGACCGCCGTACCCCCAAGGACATTCCCCCCGGTGAGCCATGCCCCGTGTCCGATCACGCCGGCGAGCCGGACTGTTCCCGACGCCGTCACCGGATCCCGCTGGGATCACCAAGGAGAGACCTCATGCAGCAGGTCACCATTGTCCGTTCACCGGAAGCCGGCCCGCTCACCCGCCGGGCGTGCGAGGAACTGCGCGCCTTCGCCGGCAAGTTGTGGACGGCCGAGGTGGAGACGACCGAGGCGTACATCGCCGCAGCCGGGCCGACCGACGATGCCGTGCTGACCATCGTGGTCGGCACACCGGACCAACCCCATGTGCGCGCCGCCCTCACCGAACTCGATGCCCAGGCGTCACCGGTCGACGCCGACTCCTACGCCCTGCGGGCCGAGGGCACTGTGGTCGCTGTGGTCGGCGCCGACGACGCCGGAGTCCTCTACGGCAGCTACGAACTGCTGGAGCACCTCGGGGTCCGCTTCTACCTCAGCGGCGAGTCCCTGCCCCGCCGCGGCCCGGTGGCCGTCCCGCCGTGCGCCGTCGACCGGGCTCCCGCCGTCCGGCTGCGCGGCTTCATGCCGTACACCGACTTCCTGACCGGACCGTCCACCTGGGACGAGAAGGACTACCTCCAGGTGATCGACAGCGCAGCGCGGCTGCGGCTGAACCTCTTCTCGATGCACTTCTACACCTTCGAGCCGGTCGGGCAGTTCACGTTCAAGGGGCAGCCGCGGACCGAGGCGTTCTGGGACACCTCGCGCACCACCCGCTGGCACAAGCGCCCCGGACGGGTCTCCGACTTCGTGGCCGGCCGGGAGCACTTCGCCGACTACCTCGCCGACGACACCTTCGGGGCGCGCTCGGCCATCGACGCGACCACCCCCGAGGAGCGTTTCCGCCTGGCGGAGGCCGACATCCGGGCCGCGTTCAGCCACGCCAAGGAGCGGGGCATGCGGACGACCATCGGGATCGAGGTGACCGATCCGCCGCTGGAGTTCCGGGCGCTGGTCGATCCCGCCTCCCGGTACGGCGTGGACGGCTTCGGCATCTGCCCCAGCTCCGCGGACGCCCGTGAGCTGCTGGCCGGCTGGCTGGCCGGCCTGGTCACCGCCTTCCCCGACGTGGACACGTACACGCTCTGGCAGTCGGAGAACGGGCCTTCGCGGTGGACGGCCGGCTGCACCTGTGAGCCGTGCACACGCTTCCGCGCGGAGCACCCCCTGCCCCGCTACACGATCGACGACCTGCTCGGGAAGGTCAGCGCCCAGGTCTACGACGTGGAGGACATCACCGAGACCGCGCAGACCTTCCTGCAGTGGGTGCTGCTCGGACACGACATCCTGCGCGAACTGGCTCCCGGCAAGCAGGTCGCCCTGGCCGGCTGGTACATCGAACACCTCTTCCGCGACGCGGCCCCCTATCTGCCGGAGGAGGTCGTGCTGTCCTCGATGACAGAGGTCGACCCCTGGGAGGCGCCGCCCCTGCTCGACCACTACCAGGGCGTGGACCGCGAGCGCTGGCTGATCAACTGGTGGGAGATCGACTTCCGGATGTGGCTGCCGCAGCCCAAGGTCAGCGCCTACCCGCCGATCATGGACAAGGTGCGCGCCTACGGCATCGACGCAGTCATCTGGCAGCACTGGCGCACCCGGACCGTCGACGACAACGCCCGCTACACCGCCCTGGCGATGTGGGACCCCGACCTGACCCCGGACGCGTACTACCGAGACGTCTTCGGCGTCGAGTGGGGCGAGGCGGCCGCCGTCGAGGCGGCGGAGGCGATGCGGCTGTTCGAACGGTACGAGCAGTGGCTGTGCCACGACCTCGGCTGGCAGGTCTTCGCACAGGACTGGTATCCCCCGCTCATCAACCAGGCCCTTGAGTTCATCGGCGCGCACGGCGCCATACCGCCGCAGATCGTCGCGGACGTCGAGGCGAAACTGGCCGAGATACCGCGCATCCGGGAACGCCTGGGCGAGGTGCGCGAGGCGCTGCGGACCGCGCGGACCAAGGCGGTCGTCCTGCGGGACGGCGACCGGCCCGGCTTCTGGGAACACCGGGTCGAGTTCTACCAGCTCTTCATCGACTGCCTGGAGCGCGTCGGCGAGGCCGCGCTGGCCTACCGGGACGCCACCTGCGGCGACCGCCCCACCGCCTCCGAGACACAGGCGCTCAAGCGAGCTTACGAAGCCCTGCGCGCCGCACCAGTCCTCGAATTGATCCAGAAGCTGGCCGAACGAGTCGAGGACCGGGGCGACTTGGGCACCTTGGTCAACCTCAACAACGAACTGTGGACCCGCTATCGCGGTGCGCTGGACGGCATCACGCGATGGCTCAGCGACGCGGCCGTGGGCGGCCTGTGGACGCTGCGCATCCTCCCGGACGGCACCTTGCGGCCGCCGATCATGGGCCCCGACGCCCTGCGCCCCAAGGGGCAGTGGAGCTGACCCCCGCGCTTGCGGCCCCCGCATCCACGACCCCCGCGCCGAACGAGCAACGAAGGGATGAATCCAATGGGCAGGGAACGCCTCGAACGCTACAGCCTCGTCGGCCCCGAGGCCGAGCGCGCGGTGATGGCCGGACTGGCCGGCGGCACCGACTGGTTCCGCAGCGACATGCCGCGCAAGCGGATGAAGGAACTGATGCGCCGCTCGGACGGGCCGGCGATCCGCGACACGGTCATCTGGCTGGGTGTGATGGCGGCGTCCGCCACACTCGGCGTCATCTTCTGGGGCGGCTGGCTCGCCGTCCCCTTCTTCCTCGTCTACGGGGTGCTGTACGGCTCCTCGTCAGACTCACGCTGGCACGAGTGCGGCCACGGCACCGCGTTCAAGAACCGCCGACTGGCCGACTCCATCTACCAGTTGGCGTCCTTCATGCTCATGCGCGACCCCACGGTCTGGCGGTGGAGCCACGCCCGGCACCACACCGACACGCTGATACTCGGGCGCGACCCGGAGATCGTGGTGATGCGGCCCGCCCGACTGGCCAGGATCCTCGCCAACTTCTTCGGACTCGTCGACGTACCGCTGGCGTTGCGCGCCATGGTCGTGCACGCGGCCGGACGGATCACGGCCGAGGAAGCCACGTTCATCCCGGAGTCCGAACGCCCGAAGATCCACCGCACGGCGCGCGTCTGGCTCGTCATCTACGCGGCCATGATCGCCGCGTGCGTGCTGTCCGGCTCGATCCTGCCGGCGATGCTCATCGGCGGACCGCGCGTGTACGGCGCGTTCATGCTCAACGTCTACAGCCTCACCCAGCACGCGGGGATGGGCGAGAACGTGCTCGACCACCGGCTCAACACCCGCACGGTGCACATGAACAGGATCAACCGGTTCCTCTACTGGAACATGAACTACCACGTCGAGCACCACATGTTCCCGATGGTCCCCTACCACCGGCTGCCCGAACTGCACGAGGAGATCAAGGGCGATCTCGCCCCCGCCTACCCGTCGTTGTGGGCGGCCTACCGGGAGATCGTCCCCGCCGTGCTGCGCCAGCTGAAGGACCCCACGTACTACATCCGCCGCGAACTGCCGCCCGGCGCCGCCCCCTACCACCCGAAGTCCGACGGACGCGCACTCGCGCTCCAGCCCGGCTCCCAGCCCTGAGGAGACGTCACGATGCCTGAATGGATCGCCGCGTGCGCCGTGGACGACATCGACCCGGAGGACGTGATCCCCTTCCGGTACGACGGCGTGGACTACGCCATCTACCGCTCACCGGGGAACGAGTTCTTCGCCACCGCGGGCCACTGCACGCACGAGCGGATGCTGCTCTGCGACGGCCTGGTGATGGACCACACCATCGAATGCCCCAAGCACAACGGCCGATTCGACTACACCACGGGCAAGGCCGCCGGAGCCCCGGTGCTCGTCGATCTGCGGACCTTCCCGGTCAAGGTCGAGGACGGCACCGTCCACATCGGGATCGGTTAGGCAGCCGTGAGCGCCATGCCGGGGATGGTGGTCGTCGGGGGCGGCGAGTGCGGAGCGCGGGCGGCGTTCGCACTGCGCGAGACGGGCTGGAACGGACCGGTCACGCTGGTGGGCGCCGAGGCCGAACCGCCCTATGAACGCCCGCCGTTGTCGAAGTCCGTGCTGACCGGGCCGCCCACGTCGGCTCCGACGACGATCTGCGACAGGGAGATACTGAGGACCGCGGGCATCGACTTCGTCGCCGGGATCGCAGCGACCGACATCAACCGCGACCACCACGAGGTGGTACTCGCCGACGGCCAACGCATCGCGTACGAACGGCTGTTGGTGGCCACCGGCGCGACTCCCCGACGGCTGCCGCTGCCCGGCGCGGCAGTCGACGGCGTGCACTACCTGCGCAGCCACGGCGACGCGCTCGCGCTACGGGATCGGTTGCGGCCCGGCGCACGCATCGGTGTGATCGGCGGCGGATTCATCGGTCTGGAGCTGGCGGCAGCCGCGACCGAGCACGGTTGCGCCGTCACCGTGATCGAGGCGGCACCACGGTTGATGAGCCGCGGCGCAACCGCGCACATCGCCGCCGCGATCACCGCACGCCATGAGAAGGCCGGCGTCGAGGTGCGCTGCGGCACCGGTGTCGTCCAACTGGACCGCCGGGACGAGGAGTTGCTGCTCGAACTGACCACGGGCGACACGCTGGTGTGCGACACGGTCGTGGTCGGAATCGGTGCCGAGCCGGAGACCTCACTGGCGCGGAAGGCCGGCCTCGCCATCGACAACGGAGTACGGGTCGACACCCTGCTGACGACCTCCGACCCCGACATCTTCGCGGCCGGGGACTGCTGTTCATGGCCGCATCCCCTCTACGACGGCCGCCGCATCCGCCTGGAGTCCTGGCGCAACGCCCAGGACCAGGGCGGCGCGGCGGCCCGGAACATGCTCGGAGCCGACGAGCCGTTCACGACCGTGCCGTGGTTCTGGTCCGACCAGTACGAACTCACCCTGCAGATCGCCGGGTTGCCCGACACCGCCACGGCCGAGGTCGTACGACACCGCCCCGACGGCGTCGAGATCCGCTTCGGCCTCGGGCCGGACGGGCGGCTGCTGTCGGCGAGCGCGGTGGGCACCGGAAACGCGGTGGCCCAGGACATCCGGCTCGCCGAGTTGCTCATCGCCCGCCGAGCGACGCCGTCCCCGGAAACCCTGGCGGATCCGACCGCCGCCCTCAAGGCACTGCTGAAGCAGTGGCCTCGGTAAGGAGAGGAACTCCCGTGCGCACTACCCCATTTCCGCGCTCCGGCGAACCGATCAGTCAACTCGGCTTCGGGACCATGGGATTCGCCGGCTGGTTCGGCGACCAGAAGGAATCCGACTGGATCGACAGCCTTCTGTACGCATTGGACCGCGGGGTGTCCTTCCTAGACACCGCGCGCGCCTACGGCGACTCCGAGCGCATCGTCGGAAAGGCCCTGCGGCAGTGGTCCGGGCAGCGCCCCTTCGTCGCGACGAAGATCGAGTCGCTAGCGGGCCCGCGCGGCTGGGGCACGCCCGTGGCGCCCGAAGTCACCTACCCACCGGGCCATGTCCGGGCCAGCGCACTGCGTTCGCTCCAGGAACTCGCGGTGGACCGGATCGACCTCGTGCAGCTGCACATCTGGTGGCCGACCTGGGGCGTCACCGGCTACTGGATGGACGAACTGCAGCAACTCAAGGACGAGGGACTGGTGCGGCACATCGGCATCTCGATTCCCGATCATCGCTCGGACATGGCGCTGCCGCTGGTGGAGAGCGGTCTGATCGACTCCGTCCAGACCATCATCAACATCTTCGACCCGCTCGCCCTGGACAACCTCCTGCCCGCCTGCCAGAAGCACGACGTCGCGGTGATCGCCCGATGCGTCCTGGACGAGGGCGGACTGACCGGCACCCTCACCGAGGACACGGTCTTCGCGGAGGACGACTACCGGAACCGGTATTTCGACGAGATCGTGCCCCGCGCTGTCTATCTCGAAAAGGTCGACGCGCTACGGCAGTACGTGCCGGCTTACGCAGGTTCGCTCGCCGCGCTGGCGCTGAAGTTCGTCGTCCAGTCCCCCGCCGTCACCACCGCGATCTCCTCGATGCATGTCAAGGAATTCTGCGAGGAGAACATCGCGGCACTCGACGAACCGCCGCTGCCCGCCGAGGTCTTCGACCGACTGCGCTTCAAGCACCGGTTCATCAAGAACTTCAACGAGACCAAGATATTCGCGGAGCAGTGAACCATGGCCTCTCACACCGAAACCGTCCGTTGGGAAGAGCTGCTGCCTAGGGAGTTCGAGCAACGGCTGACACAACTGCCCCTGGCCTACCTTCCGATGGGACTGTGCGAGCCGCACGGCCACATCGCGGCCTTCGGCCTCGACACCCACAAGGCGGTGTACCTCTGCGAGGAATCCGCCCGCCGGTTCGGCGGAATTGTGGCACCGACCCAGACGTACCACATCCACGAAACCGGCTATCACCGGCCGTGGTTGAAGGAGGTCGTGGGCGAGGTGAATCCGCGACTGGGCGGCCTTCCGCCCGATCTCGTCCTGCGCCTCCTGGTCTTTCAGCTGCGGGCCTTCGTCAACGCGGGCTTCCGCGCCATCGTCGTCGTCACCGGGCACAACGCCAACCAGGCCGATCTACGGCTCGTCGCCGAGGAGTTCCGGCGCGCCCGCCCGGTCCCGGTCGTCGCCGTCAGCGATCCCGAACTCGTAGCTGGAGAGTTCGAAGGAGACCATGCCGGACGCTATGAGATCTCCCAACTGATGTATCTCCGGCCCGAACTGGTCGACCTGAACCGCCTCGACGACCGGTACAGCAGCCCCTGGGGCCGCTTCGCCCAGGGCGAGGACGCGCATCTCGCCACCGCGAGCGAAGGACGCGCGATCATCGAAAGCAGCCTCGCCGCGCTCAAAGCCATCGTCGAGAATTCCGCCCCTTTGCCCGGCACCGAGGACATCCCCTTCATGCCCCTCGACGAAGCCGAGCAGATCTGGCAGCGGGTGGCCGCCCGCACCGACGAGTGGTGCACCCTGCGGGAGGAGCAATGACCATGCCCCCAGCGGCCCGTGCCGTCACCATGTGGGACTACTCCTGGCTGCTGCGCCGCTCCGGTGACGAGGCGGAGTACGCGGATGTCGAGCGGGTCCTCGACGAACTCGCCGAGCGCGGCTACGACGTCGTACGCATCGACGCTTTTCCGCACTGGATCGCCGCCGACAGTTCCGGGCGGCGGGTCGACGAGATCACCGCTCTCCCCCAACCCGCGGGATTCATGTGGGGAAACCATTCGACCGTCACCGTGCGGCCGCGTGAGGCATTGATCGAGTTCCTGGCCGGGCTGCGCAGTCGGGGAATCCAGGCCGGGCTCTCCAGCTGGTTCACTCCCGACTCGACCGGACGTGCGGCGCAGGTGGTCACTCCGGCCGATCTCGCGCGCGTCTGGTCGGAGACGCTCGGCGCGATCCAGGAAGCCGGCCTGCTCGACGCCGTGGCCTATGTCGATCTGTGCAACGAGTGGCCGGCCTGGGCCCCGGGCATCGGCAGGCATGTGTTCGGTGACATCCATTCGGTCTTCGCGCTCACCGAGCTGTTCACCGACGAGCAGATTCAGCGCATCGACAGCTACCAGGAGGCGCTGACCGCGGTCAAAAGCCGGTTCCCCGGAATTCCCGTGACGTTCTCGTACTACCTCCGAGGCATCACACCGCCGTTGAGCACGGACCTGATGCGGCTCTCGACGGACGCCTTCGACTTCGCCGAGCCGCATCTGTGGCTCGCAGCGGGATGCCCGCGATTCGTCGCCACGACGAAATGGACCGGCGACTTCGAGAACGACGTCCGGGGTCTCGCCGAACACCAGGAACTGGTCCGGAAGCGCTACCCGGCCGAGCGGGACACGTTCCTGGCCGAACTCGCGGACCTGCTCGACGTATGGCGGGACTGGGCGACCGAGCGCGGGTTGCCGTTGTGGACGACCGAGGGCTGGGCCTCGGTCGGCTGGTCGCCCGATCTCGTGCCCGGGTGGAGCGGGTGGGACTACGTCAAGGACGTCGCCGAGGCGGCGGTCGGCATGGCGTTGGACCGCGGCTGGCAGGGGGTCTGCACCAGCAACTTCTCGCAGCCGCACCACACCGGGATGTGGGCGGACGCCGATTGGCACCGCGCGCAGACCGCCCGCATCCGGGGCGGCGCGTCCCAGGGCGCCCGCCCGACACCGGAAACCTTCACGGCCGTAGGCCGCCCGTCAGAGGAGACGCTGTGACCACACCTCAGTGGGCCGCGGGATGCGATGTCGAAGCCATCCTGGCCGCGATGACCCTGCCGGAGAAGCTCGCACAACTGACCTCGCTGTGGCCGGAGGGCAGCGGCCCGCCCGGAGAGACCGTGGCGCCCATGCAGGACGAGTTGCTCACGGACCCGGCCGAGGCCGCGTCACCGCTCGAACACGGTGTGGGCCAGTTCACCCGGCCGCTCGGCAGCCGCGCGGGTGCCGTGACGGAACGCCTGGAGTACGCCCGCGCCCTGCAGCGCGATGTCGTACGACACAGCCGATTCGGGATCCCGGCCCTGGTGCACGAGGAGTGCCTGACCGGGCTGCAGTTGTACGGCGCCGCCACCTACCCCTCCCCCCTTGCCTGGGGGGCCAGTTGGGACGCGGAGCTGGTGCGCGAGATGGGCGGGCAGATCGGCTCGACCATGCGGCAGCTGAACATCCACCTCGGCCTGGCGCCGGTGCTCGACGTCGTGCGCGACCCGCGCTGGGGCCGGGTGGAGGAGTGCATCTCCGAGGACCCCTACCTGATCGGCGTCCTGGGCACGGCCTACGTGGACGGAATTCAGTCCGCAGGCGCCGGCGCGACCCTCAAGCACTTCCTCGGCTACTCGAACTCGCGCGGCGGACGCAATCTGGCGCCGGTGCACGCGGGGCCGCGCGAGATCGCCGAGGTGTTCGCGCTGCCCTTCGAAATGGTGGTCAAGAACGCCCGCCCGTCCGCGGTGATGCACTCCTACGCCGAGATCGACGGCATCCCGGTCGCCGCCGACCCACGGCTGCTCACCGAACTGCTGCGCACGCGCTGGGGGTTCGACGGCGTGGTGGTCGCCGACTACTTCGGGGTGACGTTCCTGCACACCCTGCATGACGTGGCCGCCGACGCCGGTGACGCGGCGGTGCTCGCGCTGTCCGCGGGGATCGACGTCGAGCTGCCGGCGGGCCGCGCCTATCTGGACCCGCTCGCCGAACTCGTCCGCAAGGGCACCTTCCCCGTCGAACTCGTGGACCGGTCGGTGCGGCGCGTCCTGCGTCACAAGCTCGAACTCGGCGTGTTCGCCGAGGCGGTGGAGGACGCGCGGGCGGTCGATCTCGATCCGCCGGCCTCGCGTGCGGTAGCCCAGCGGCTTGCCGAGGAGTCGGTCATCCTGTTGAGCAACCCCCAGGAGATCCTGCCGCTGCGTCCGGTCGGCAGGGTGGCGGTGGTCGGCCCCAATGCCGACGCTCCGGAGGCCATGCTCGGCAACTACAGCTTCACCAACCACATCCAGACCCCGCCGGGCACGCCGATCGGCATCGAGCTGCCCACCGTACTGGCGGCCCTGCGCGAGCAACTGCCCAATGGAACCGAGGTAGTTCACGCGCCCGGCTGCGCGGTCCGTGCCGACGAGGAGACCGAGGCGGAGGCCGCCGAGACGATTGCCGCCGCGGTGGCGGCGGCCGAGGACGCGGACGTGTGTGTCGCCGTCGTGGGCGACCGCGCGGGCTTGTTCGGGCGCGGCACGGTCGGCGAAGGAAGCGACGCCGCGACGCTCGAACTGCCAGGTCGACAAAGGGCGTTGCTCGACGCGGTGCTCGCCACCGGTACCCCGGTCGTGGTGGTGCTGGTCACCGGTCGGCCGTATCCGATAGGAGGGTTCGCGGAGCGGGCGGCCGCGGTCGTCCAGGCGTTCTTCCCGGGTGAGGAGGGCGCGCCGGCCATCGCAGGCGTGCTGACCGGGCGCGTCAACCCGAGCGGGCGGCTGCCGGTCAGCATTCCCCGGGACAACGCCGGTCAGCCCTACTCGTACCGGCATCCACGGCTCGGCGGTCCCAGCCCGGTGTCGAACGTGGACCCCAGTCCGTTGTTCGCGTTCGGGCACGGTCTGTCGTACACCACCTTCACCCGGGACGAGTTGCGTGTCACGGCCGACCAGTGGGACACCGCGGGCACGTTGCGGGTGCGGTGCCGGGTCCGTAACGACGGTGAGCGCGAGGGCGCCGACGTGGTGCAGCTCTATGTGCGCGATGTCGTCGCCTCGGTCACCCGGCCGATGCGCCAGTTGCTGGGCTGGGCACGCGTCGACCTGGCACCGGGCGAGGCCCGTGTCGTCGAGTTCACGGTGCCGACGGACCGACTCGGGTTCGTCGGGCGGGAGTTGGCGTGGATCGTGGAGCCCGGGGAGTTCGAGTTCTCGGTCGCGCCGTCCGCCGAGGCGACCGGGACCGGGACGACGGTCGAGCTGCAGGGTCCCGTTCGCGTGCTGACCGAGGAGCGGCGTCTGCTCACGTCCGTACGGGTGCTGGAGGAAGACGCGTAGCCCGGGCCCCGGACGGTTCAGGGGTGGAAGGCGACCCGGGAGCGCTGTGCCTGTGCGGTGTTCCCGTAGGTCGCCCGGTACTCGGCGGGGGTGACGCCTCGCTCCTTCTTGAACTCGTTGCTCAGGTGGCTCTGGTCGTAGAACCCGGTCCGGCCGGCGATCACCGACAGAGGGAGGTCCGATGCGGCCAGCAGATCGCACACCGCCATCAGCCGCACCCGCCGTAGGTACTGGTGCGGGGTGGCACCGAAATGCGCCTTGAAGGTACGGCTGAAGTGGCTGGGCGAGAGGGAGACGCTCGCGGCCAGCTCCTCGACGGAGAGGGCCCGGGTGTACTCGCGCGAGATCAGTTCCACCGCGGGCGTCAGAGTGAGCAGCCGGCGCGAGACGGCGTCCCGTTTGGTCAGTGCCCGGGTGACCCCCACGATCCCGATCGGCGTCCCGCCCTGGGGCCGGATCGGGGTCTTGGTAGTCAGGAACCAGTCGTAGGAGCCGTTGGGATTGCGCACCAGCTCGACGAGATCGATCAGAGCCTCCCCGGTGGACAGCACCTGCTCGTCGTGGCCGCGGTAGTGCTCGACCAGGTACTCGGGCGAGAGGTCCTCGTCCCGCAGACCGAACAGTTGCCACGGGTGGCGGTAGCCGAGGAGTTGAGCGAACGGCTCGCTGCACGCGACGAACCGGCGCTCGGCGTCCTTGACGAAGACCCGGACGTCCTCGATCTGGTCGAACGCCTGGAGCAGGGCGTCGCCCAACTGCGCCGTGAGTTCCGGCCGCGCACGCTCGTCACTGGTCATGGTCACCTCTGGCCCCATGGTCACCGGAGAGCGGGGGCACGGTCGAGGGGTTGAGCAGGATTTTCCAAGAGCGGCGCATTTTCTTCCAAGTGATTCCGCAGGTCGCAGGACTAGCTTGAAGCCGTTCCAACAGTCGGGTCCATAGAGGAGACAACTGTGTCGGACGAGTCAATACCCCGGATCGCGCTGGGCAGTTGGGCGTTCGCCTTCGGCCCGTTCGCCGCCGATCCCTGGAGTTTCGACCGGCTGTGCGACTATGCCGCCGCGGTCGGCTACGACGGCGTGGAGATCAACGGTTTCCGTCCGCATCCGCACGACGAGGACTTCACCGCGGCCGACTGTGCACGCCTGCGGGACCGACTCGCCGAGCAAGGACTGGGTGTCTCCGCCTATGCACCCGACTTCGGTTCCACCCCGCCCGCGGACGTGCCCGCCGCCGACTACCTCGCACGCATCGAGTCCGTACTGGCCTTCTGCGAGCGGCTGGGCGTCCCGGCGCTGCGGGTGGACTCGGTCTCCCCACCCGGCCCGCTGGACCGCAAGCGCCTTGACCACCTGGCCGACACCTGGCGCCGGGCCGCCGACCGCTGCGCGGACGCCGGGGTGCGGATGGTGTGGGAGTTCGAGCCGGGCTTCTGGCTGAACCGGCCCAGCGAGGTCCAGGAACTGGTCCACACCGTGGCCCACCCCAACTTCACCGTCCTGTTCGACACCTCGCACGCCTACGCGGGCGCGGTCGCCGGCGCCCGGCACGGCGACGACCCGGAGCTGCTGCCCGGCGGGGTCTCCGAGTACGCACGCCTGCTCGCCCCTTACGTCGGCCACCTGCACGTCATCGACGGAGACGGCTCGCTGCACAACGGGGAGACGAGCGAGCATCTCCCGTTCGGCGCAGGCAAGATCGACCTCGACGAGGTCATCGGCGCACTCGGCCGGTCCGCCCTCGAACTCGACTGGTGGACGGTCGACTTCTGCTTCTGCCCGACCACCGAACGCGATGCCGCCACCGCCGTGCCCTACGTCCGCGCGCTCGCCGACCGGGCCCGCGCGAGCGGAGCAACCCGATGAAGGCGGCGGCGATCACCGCGCCGGGCCGGGTCGAACTCGTCGAGCGTGAACGCCCG